>DAINQQ010000120.1:0-5152 GCA_036742645.1 Flavitalea sp. | reverse complement strand
GCCGGTTTGGCTAATACATATCCACCTTTATAACCGGGAGTGCTGTTAATAAATCCTTCCATTCTTAAAATCCGCGCCAGTTTAGCAACATAATGAGGAGTTATCCCTTCGGCTTCACTTAATTGAGGTATGCTCATCCCCTTCTCGTCCTTGCAACTTGCAATACGAACCAATATGCGCAAACCATATTCTTCCTGCGCTGTTATTTTCATATAATGAATTATACGTTTAAAGATTCAATGTTGTTCATCAAACTTTTTAAACTTATTTATGAGATGACATTTTTTTTGGTTATAACATTCCTAATTCTAATTGGGCCGCTTCACTCATCATGCTTCTATCCCATGCGGGATTCCATGTTATAGCAACATGAACATCATTCACCCCTTCAATTTGCCTAACTTTTTGATCGACTTCAACTGGTATTGTCTGAGCCGCCGGGCAAGCCGGTGATGTCAGAGTCATAACAATCTGAACATTATTTATGGGTAACACATTTATCTCATAGATCAGGCCCAGCTCATAAATATTTACAGGTATTTCCGGATCAAAAATGGTCTGTAAACATTCAATTACCTTTTGTTTCACTGCTTCTGTATTCATAACCTTTTAATGATGTTGAATTTTTTATTTTATACGCCAGTGCATAATTTTTCATTTGTTTCACCATTGCCAGTAAACCATTTGACCGGGTTTGTGCTAAATGTGTCATCATACCGATTTGCCCGATAAAATCCAGTTTCGCTTCTACAATTTCATCCGGAGGTTGGCCGGATAATACTCTTATCAGCATACTGATTAATCCTTTTACGATCACCGCATCACTCTCTGCTTTATAGAAAACCTTTCCATCCTTATTGTCTGCCACCAAATACACTGTTGACTGGCAGCCCCTGACCCTGTTCTCTTCAATTTTGTATTTGTCCTCCAGCGCCGGCAACTTTTTGCCCAGGTCGATGATGTACTCATATTTATCGTCCCATGAGTCGAACAAGGAAAACTCCTCCACTATTTCTTTTTCAATTTTTTCTATCGTTTTGTGATCACTCATTTTATTATGATAACATTTTTATTGTTTTTTGTAAACCAATTACCAGTTCATCAATTTCTTCCTTTGTATTGTACACAGCAAATGAAGCCCTGACGGTACCTGTAATACCAAAACAGTTCATTAGTGGTTGTGTACAATGATGCCCTGTTCTTACCGCAATCCCCCTGTTGTCCAATAAAATTCCTATATCCTGAGGATGCATTCCCTCAATCACAAATGAAACGACACTTAGTTTGTCCTTTGCCCTTCCAATAATCCTCAAGCCTGGAATTTGTTCTAATTGTGCCGTTGCGTAATGCAATAGTTCTGCCTCATGTCGGCGTATTTTTTCTTCACCTGTTTGATGAACAAAATCTAATGCAGTTTTGAACGCAATTACATCGGCAATATTGGGAGTTCCTGCCTCATATTTATAAGGCAGGTCATTGTAAATTGTTTTTTCAAATCTTACTTCTTTAATCATCTCTCCGCCACCATGAAATGGTGGCATCGTTTCGAGCAAATGCTTTTTCCCATATAATATGCCAACACCTGTTGGACCGTATAATTTATGAGATGAAAAAACAAAGAAGTCACAATCCATTTCCTGTACGTCAATATCAAGATGTACAGTTGATTGCGCACCATCTACCAGAACCATCGCACCGGTTCTGTGAGCGGTATCAATCATTCGTTTAATAGGATTAATCGTTCCAAGCGCATTCGATGCATGCACGATAGAGACTAATTTTGTTTTTGCGTTTAATAATTTTTCATACTCATCTATCAATAATTCACCTTCATTGCTGACAGGAATTACTCTTAATGAAGCTCCTTTTTCCTCACATAATATCTGCCAGGGAACAATGTTGGAATGATGCTCCATAGAAGAAATGACGATCTCATCACCTGCTTTTATATTTTGCCTGCCCCAGGTATACGCCACCAGGTTAATCCCTTCTGTAGTTCCCCGGGTGAAAATGATTTGCTCCCTTGATTCAGCATGAATAAACTGTTTCACTGCATCCCGGGTGTTTTCAAAAGCCAGTGTAGCCTCTTCTGCAAGCGTATGAATACCACGGTGAATATTTGAATTGTACCCGGAATAATAATTTACCAGCGTATCAATCACTGATTGTGGCTTTTGTGAGGTGGCTGCATTATCAAAATATATCAAAGGTTTACCCTTTATTTCGCGATGTAGAACCGGAAATTGCTGCCGGACGGCATATACATCCAGTTTGTTTAGTATCGTCGTTGTTTCTATCATGCTACATTGTATTCTAAACGCTCGGAAATTAATTGATCAACATAAATGCGGATGGGCTCCAGCTTTATCTGTTCAAGTACATCAATGGCAAATGCATGCACTAATAAGGAGCTTGCGATCTTTGCTGGAATGCCTCTTGACTCTAAATAAAACAGGGCTTCATCATTTAACCGGCCTACTGTACAACCATGTGAACATCTTACATCATCAGCAAAAATTTCCAGCTGTGGTTTCGTGTTCACACTTGCCGCATCGGAAAGCAAAATGTTTTTGTTTGACTGGTAGGCATTGGTTTTTTGCGCCTGCGGCTGAACAAATATTTTTCCATTAAAGACAGCAGTGGCACTGTTATTAATAATGCCCTTATATAATTCGTTGCTTAAACAATTTGGCTTTACGTTATCAACCAGGGTGTGATTATCAATATGGGTTTTACCTGTTGGAAAATACAATCCATATAAATGTGCTTCACAATGTTCTGCTTCCAATATTATGTTTAAGTTATTGCGGACTATAGCTCCACCTAATGATATAACCACAGTATGTGTGTAGCTTTTCCCGATCTGCCGGATATGTGTTGTACTTACCTGGTTTGCATGACCGGCATCATTTTGAACTTTATAATATTCAACGATTGCATCCTTTTCAACTATTACTTCCATTACCTGGTTAGTGAAACTTTCGCTTACTCCCATGGTGGCATAGGTTTCTACTAATTGTATTTGTGCATTTTCACTGATATGCACGAGGCTGCGGGGCTGCGAAAAGATATTTTCCAACCGGGCGTCAGTAATGTTATAAATGTATACAGGATGTTCAACAGACTGCCCTTTTTCTACATGAATAAAAACGCCGCCGTGCACAAATGCAGTATTGAGTGCATTGATACCATCTTTCAGGTATTTACTGCTATGGCCCAGGTTATTTGTAATGATATCCTTGTAACCATGCTTTGTGGCCTCCTCTAACGGTAATACAATTAATTCTGCAGAACGGATCATAGACATCGAAAAAGAGAAAAAGCCATTTATAAAAACAAGTTCATTAGCATGCTCATGACCAGGCAAGCGAATAAGATCAATATCGGCTGGAGAAACAGGAGTCCTTATTTGACTCATTGGAAACTGGTATTCTTTGTTAAATAAGCTGGTAATACGGGTGTACTTCCATTCTTCGTGCCTTGTAGTCGGAATACCCATTTGGGTGAAAGCATTGAAAGCCGTCTCTCGTAAACTCCCGAGGCCATTGCTACCATTGTGTGACTGCAATTCTTCAAAACGTTGTTTAAAATATTCGATCGCGTTCATTTAATTTGAATTTTGTCAATTGTGAGTTGGTCAGTTGTGAGTTGTCAGTTGTGAGTCTTGAAGTTGTCAGTTGAGTGACCGAATATAAGACCGATCCTCATCACCATCACCACTCACTACTCAGCACTCACCTCGATAATCTCGTTCTTGATAAAATCATATCCTTTTTCTTCCAGTTCTAACGCTAATTCTTTTCCACCTGATTTTACAATACGTCCATTATACAATACATGCACAAAGTCAGGAATTATATAATCCAGCAGGCGCTGGTAGTGTGTCACAAGCAACACAGCATTTTCTTTATCACGAAATTTATTTACGCCATTCGCCACAATACGTATAGCATCAATATCGAGACCTGAATCGGTTTCATCCAGTACTGCCAGCTTCGGTTGGAGCATGGCCATCTGGAAAATTTCATTCCTCTTTTTTTCCCCACCGGAAAATCCTTCATTTAATGAGCGGCTTAGCAATGATTGATCAATGTTCATCAACTTCATTTTTTCTTTCATCAGCCTGAGAAATGCTACTGCATCCAATGATTCCTGGCCACGATATTTACGTATTTCATTCACTGCCGTTTTAATAAAGTTGGTAGTGCTCAGTCCTGGTATCTCAACCGGGTATTGAAAAGCAAGAAATAAACCTTCTCCTGCTCTTTCTTCAGGCACCATATCCAACAGGTCTTTTCCAAAAAATTCAACTGATCCTTCGATTACTTCATAAGATTCCCTGCCAGCCAGTACCGATGCCAACGTGCTTTTCCCCGAACCATTCGGACCCATAATGGCATGGACTTCACCTGCCTTTATTTCGAGATTGATTCCATTTAAAATTTTTTTCCCTTCAATGCCTGCATATAAATTCTGAATCTTTAACATGACGTTTATTTATATAGTTACTTCCTGATTATAGTCGTCAATGATCAGTGGTCAGTGGTCAACAAAACTTGCCGGTAATTATGAACAATTCGCCATTGACCACACCACTCACCAGTCACTATCCAACGCTTCCCTCTAAACTGATCGCCAATAATTTTTGCGCTTCGACTGCGAACTCCATAGGTAATTGGTTCATTACTTCCCTGGCAAAACCATTAACGATCAATGCTACTGCTGTTTCGGTATCAATACCTCTTTGATTGCAGTAGAAAATCTGGTCTTCTCCAATCTTAGAAGTGGTTGCTTCATGTTCGACGACCGCAGTATTATTTTTTACTTCGATGTAAGGAAAAGTATGTGCTCCGCATTTGTCGCCTAACAGCAGCGAATCGCATTGGGAGAAGTTCCTTGCGTTAACAGCATTTTTTCCCACATGCACCAAACCGCGATAACTATTGTTACTTACACCTGCAGAAATTCCCTTTGATACAATCCGGCTCTTTGTATTTTTTCCGAGGTGCTGCATCTTGGTACCCGTATCTGCCTGCTGGTGATTGTTTGTAACAGCTACAGAATAAAATTCACCAACAGAATTATCGCCCTTCAGGATCACACTCGGGTATTTCCATGTGATAGCTGATCCTGTTTCTACCTGCGTCCATGA
>DAINQQ010000119.1:0-16033 GCA_036742645.1 Flavitalea sp. | reverse complement strand
CAGGGGATTATATCGATTTTGAGGAAGTGCAAAGCTGATGACCTGATGTGATGATCGGATGATTAGCCGATTATTCACTTAGCTAATGTGCTGATCTGCTAAATGAAAATTACCGATCTAACATGTCATTTTGATTTCCGACTCCCGACTACCGACTCTTAACTATACTCGAGGCCCAGGTCGAGTATACTCATTCCCGGCTGCAAATGAATCGCATTCATGCCTGCTTCTCTGGCAGCTTCAACATTGACCAGGGCGTCGTCGATCAAAAGTGTTTGTTGGGGATCGAGTTGACTATCATTCAAAACATATTCGTATACGTTTTTATCGGGTTTTCGAAAACCGATCATATGGGAATAATATATTTTGTCGAACAGGTCTGAGAAAGAACCATTGTTGAACGAATCTTTATAGATTTTCTCAAAGGCGGCGGCATGAATGCCATTCGTATTGCTGAGTAGAAACAGTCGATATTTAGACCTTAATCTTTTCAATAGCGCTATACGTTCTGGAGGGAAGCTTATTAACAAAGAATTCCATGCTCTCTGAACTGCGTCAGCAGGCAATGAATGTCCCGTCAATTTTTGCACAGAGTTCAAAAATTCGTCATCCGAAATCCTTCCTGACTCATGCTCCTTGAAAAAAGAGGCTGCATGTCCTAAGCCAAAAAAATCATTGAAGTTTGTAATACCCAACTCAATGAATGATTCTTCCATTCTTTTAAAATCGATATCCAGTATTACTCCACCCAAGTCAAAAATGATGTTTCGTATGATTTGCATGTTACAAAAATAGCCTCCTATTCGTGCTAATTCGTTCCCTTTTTTCGCGTCGTTCGTGTGTTAATAGGTGCCCCTATACCGATGATCACCACGATTGTCGATGGTTCTTTTTAATGGTATCTGTAAACCATCGGTTTCATTCAGCCATTTGAACAACTGATCCTTCAATTCGAGACCTATTTTCCTGTATGAAGTATCGCGAATGAGGTTGTTCATTTCGTATGGATCATTTTGCAGATCGAACAGTTCATTGATATCCCATACGCCATTGTAGTAAATATATTTATACCGACTGCTTCGTACAGCAAAGGTTGTTGGGGTTTGAGGAAAGGAAGCTTCCCAGTAATATTCATAATATACATTCTGCCGGCTCCAATTCGTATTACCTCGTAAAATACTCACGAATGAATTGCCCTGCATATCTGCGGGCTTTTTTATCCCTGCCAGCTCCAGGAAAGTTGGTGCAATATCGACATTCATAATAACCTGGTCAAAGACAGAATTTGGCTTTATCATTCCGGGTGCCCACACCAATAATGGAACCCGCATGCTCTCTTCATATGCGTGCCTTTTATCAATCAAACCATGTTCACCAAACGAAAATCCATTGTCGCCCATATAAACAACCATGGTGTTATCCTGGAGACCTTGCTGTTTTACCCAGCCGATCACCTTCTCCACGCTTTCATCTACAGCCTGAAGCGTTTCCAGATATTGGTGGTAGAAACTATCAAATGGAATCGCTCCATGATACATAAAATCCACACCATGCCAGCTGTAACGTTGTTTTCTTACCCATTCCGGAATATCGCTATAGTTTACTTTCGTCTGTGGATTGGTTACCTTGCCATATCGTTTGCTGCTGTCCGTGGCAGTGATGTACATACTCGGCGGGCAAATAATCGGCATCGAAGAATATTTTCCTTCATGACGTTTTGCTGGCTGAAATTCTGCGTGAACTCCTTTGTGAGAAAGGTAAACAAAAAAGGGCTTCATTTTATCCCTGGCGTTTAGCCAAGTTATAGCATGATCGGTGAGCAAGTCAGTTGTATAACTTCCTTCTGGTTGTTTAATGCGTTTGCCGTTAATATTGAAAGTAGGATTATAATAGACTCCCTGTCCCTCGAAGCTTAACCAATGATCGAAACCCGGCTGTGGCTGATCACCAGAATTGCCCATATGCCATTTTCCAAAGAAAGATGTTTGATAGCCTTTTTGCTTCATGTATGTCGGAAAGAAAACGAGATTGGGTGGAAGAGGAGCATCGTTATCAACAACGGTATGCGTATGCGCGTACTTGCCAGTGAGAATGGAAGCCCGACTCGGTGAGCAAAGCGCGGTTGAAACAAATGCGTTTCGAATATGAGCACCCTCCGCAGCCATTCTGTCGAGTCCTGGCGTTTCTAAGCCCTGTATCTTTTTCATAAATCCCATGGCATCATAACGATGATCATCCGCGAGGATGAAGATGATGTTCATGTGTTGTTGAGCAAATACCCGTGGTGCGAATACAAACAACAGAATCATAAAACCGATCGAATATTTTTTTTGTTGCATCACATCGATGTTTGTTGAAAAATTCTCCCAAAGCCGCTAAGACGCAAAGGAATTTGCAGATCCTTTGACAGGCTCAGGACACGGATTTACTTTGCGTCTTTGCGCGGTGTCTCTTATAACAATAAGCCGGGTTATTTATCCGCATAATTAAAATCAGCATCCTTCACGTCGTGGCTGTCGCCGCCTATGAATAGCTTAAAGGCCCCAGGTTCGGCTACATATTTCAAATCTGCATTGAAAAATTTTAGATCATCGACGGTGATCTTGAAATTGACCGTCGCAGCCTCTCCTGCTTGCAATGATATTTTTTGGAAGCCTTTCAATTCTTTAACGGGTCTACTGATTGATCCGACCAGGTCGCGCAGATATAATTGCACCGTTTCTGTTCCATCAACCTTACCAGTATTCGTGACGGTTATTGTTACGGTTAATGTTTGTCCCGGTTTCAACGTTGAGGAACTTAGTTTGATATCGCTGTAACTAAACGTTGTATAGCTCAATCCATATCCAAATGGATACAGGGGAGTATTTGGAACATCGAGATACTTAGTTGAATACTTGTTATTAGGATCCATCGGCCGACCAGTATTCTTCGCATTGTAATAAATCGGGATCTGGCCTGCATTTCTTGGAAAGGTCATTGTTAACTTTCCCGAAGGGTTATACTCACCAAACAAGACACTGGTGATCGCTGCTCCGGCCTGTGAACCACTAAACCATGTTTCCAGTATGGCATCGCAATTTGCATCTTCCCATTCTAACGTTAATGGACGCCCGTTCATCAGCACCAGCACAATCGGTTTTCCTGTCGCCTTCAATGCTTTCAATAATTGAAGCTGGTTTTCTAACAACCCGATCATGCTGCGGCTTGCTGCTTCACCGCTCATTCCAAAAGCCTCACCCAAAACTGCAACCACTACATCTGCCTGGCCTGCGGTTTGTACGGCCTGCTCGATCATCTGCGCAGAAGACACGCCATCAACAGTTAATTGTCCATCGTGATCGTTCAGTCTTTTTCTTAAAGCAGAATCTTCTACGAGATTACATCCTTTCGCATATAAAAATTTATCAGCACCAAACTTTTGCTGCAATGCATCCCAAATACTGACAGCTTTTTTCCAATCACCTGCACCGCTCCAACTGCCAATGAGATCTCTTTGGTTCTTCACCAGCGGTCCGATGAAAGCAATCTTTTTACTGGACTGCAGTGGCAAAACCTGCCCCTGGTTCTTCAACAACACCATACTTTTCACTGCAGCTTCTTTGCTTAGCTCTATTTTGTCGGCACTCATTATTTCGCGTGCTGGCCTCTCTTCATTCACATATCGATATGGATCCTGGAATAATCCAAGTTTATATTTCGCCTCCAGGATTCGACGGCATGCGGCGTCGACCTGCGCCTGTGTTACCCGTCCATTTTTTAGCAGGTCAATTCCATATCTAAGAAATATCTCTCCAACCATATCCATATCCAGTCCTGCGTTCAATGACAACTCGCCTACTTTCTTCTCGTCGCCCACTCCATGATTAACCATTTCATTGATGGATGTATAATCGCTCACCACAAATCCTTTGAAACCCCACTGCCGGCGAAGAAGATCTGTCAGCAGCCATTTATTACCCGAGGCGGGCACTCCGTCTATCTCGTTAAATGAAGACATAACGCTACCGACACCAGCATCGACCACCGCTTTGTACGGCGGCAGGTACTCGTTATACATCCGGATGCGGCTCATGTCAACTGTATTATAATCTCTCCCGGCCTCGCCTGCGCCATAAAGTGCAAAATGTTTTACGCATGCCAACACAGTATTATCCTTCGACAAATCAGTTCCCTGGTATCCCCTTACCATGGCTTTAGCAACCTGCGAACCCAGCCATGGATCTTCGCCCGCTCCTTCGCTCACTCTTCCCCATCGGGGATCCCGCGCGATGTCTACCATTGGAGAAAACACCCAGTTCAGACCATCGGCAGTAGCTTCCTGAGCGGCGGCACGCGCAGTGCGTTCGATCAGATCAAGGTCCCAACTGGAAGATATTCCGAGTGCAATTGGAAATATAGTTCGATGTCCGTGTATTACATCATAACCAAACAACAACGGAATCTTCAATCGTGTCTCGTTTATTGCAAGCTGTTGTAATTTCCTTACGGCAACTGGGGTAAACGTGTTGAACACTCCACCAACAAGTCCTTTCCTGATCTTCTCTTCAACACCCTGGCTCAAAACCGGTCCGGTGACATCGAAGCCGATTGATGGCAGATTCAACTGCCCGATCTTTTCTTCCAATGTCATTTTCTTCATCAGTGCATTGATATACTGGTCCATTCCCGCACTCTGCGGAACTGCCTGCGTATTTACCTGCGCCGATGAATTGACAGAGAGAGTAGTAATGAGAAATAAAACGGTAAAGAGCGACTTCATATTCCGGTTTTATGTTTTGATTAAATAAGGCTCGATGATCTCAACCCAGATAGCATATCCCTTCTGATTCATATGCAACTTGTCATCTACAAATAGCTCAGGCTTTGGATTTCCTTGCTGATCTATCATAGCGCTAAACACATCGATATATACTGCCTTCGTTTGTCCTTTCAGGAAATCCTTAATAAGATTGTTCGCAGCAATAACCTTTGGCAACAGGTGTGCTCTACTCGGACTTGGCTTTATAGAGACAAATGCAACTGCCGTCTCAGGTAATTTTTTCCTGATCATATTAAACAGCGTTTGAAACCGCTCGAAGACGATCTGTGCCGTAACGGTATCAGACGCAGCCAAATCATTCTCCCCACAATAAATAACTACCTGGGCAGGTTGATAATGGAAAATAATTTCATCAGCATATCGAATTACATCAGGCAGGGCTGATCCTCCAAGGCCGCGATTGATAACTGAATGCATTCGGAAATCATCTTTAATATTCGTCCACATCCGAATTGAAGAACTGCCCACGAACAGAATAGAATTTTTTGCAGGCATCGCAGCAGAGTCCTGCTTTTTGAACGATTGAATCTCATCATAAAAAGCAGGTTTCTGTGCACATGACTCACTGGCAATCCCGTGCAGCCCAATGAAGATCATCAGACCCGTGATATACTTAAATATTTTTTTCATTATAGTTAATCTTTGATTATGCTTTTGGCTTAGAATTCACAATTCAGAAAATTAAACTCGCAGCTCATTATTCATTGTTCACTGTTCATTATTCATTATTCATTGTTCACTGTTCATTATTCATCACTCCACCTTCACCACCTTCGTTCTCTCTGAAATTCCATTCTCATTAAACGCTTCTATTGAAAAATAATACGATTGATCGACAGACAAACTCTTTAACTCAAGAGAATTTTTATCGTATATCATCCAGGAACTATACAATTTGTCTGGCGCGACTCCCCAGAGCACGTTATAACCCTGGCAGTTGGCTTGATTGACCCAATTGATTATTGCGTCTCGACGATCTGTCTTACGGGCTACTGAGAAATTTTTTACAACCGCTGGTGATTTTCCGCCGCCAACACCGAACACCCGCAAACCGGAAATGGAAAGCCAGGGGGTCGGCACATGGATATTCTTATAGCGCACATATCTCGCTACACTTGGTGTGGCCAATTCAACATAATCGTTTGGTGTGTCCTTGTAACTATTTTTTTTATCTACCAATATTGTCCAATCTTTTCCATTGATGGAACCTTCGATGGTATAGCGATGGTACAATCCCGCGATCTTACCATACATACCAGATTGATAATCGTGATAGTTCAATTGAATCGCGTGCACTCTTGCCGGATTAACGAGGTCGATTTCGATCCATTGTTGATCATCACTTTTCTGTGCAACCCAGAAGGTTTTGGCATTTTCATCTACGATACCCTCTGCTGCATACTTCTCCAGGACAGACGATGCCTTTGCTGGCTTTTTAAACGACAACAACATCCACCCTGCAAATTGTCCCATCTTGCCTGGTACTGCCGGAGCAAAATGAGGATAATCTCCAAATGACGTATTACTATACATCAACCCATCCTTATCAAAAAATGTAGGATACATACAGATGCGTCGCTCCCAATTTACATTTACCGAAACGGCCATCGAGCCGAAGTGCCAGTACACATCGTTAGGACCGACAACAGTGCTTCCATGACCCGCACCGTTCATGAAACCGCCCGGCTTATACGAGAAGGGATTATTGGGCATATAGTTGTATGGTCCAAGCGGAGAATCGCTAACATACGCACCATCGCCGTACACATTAAACTCCGTTCCTGGCGCCGCATACTGGAGGTAGTATTTGTTATTGTGTTTGGTCATCCAGGGGCCTTCAATATATCCGCCAAGCACCGTATCTGAATGATTTTCTCCGAAACGCTCCCATCCATGCTTAATGCCGTCGAGATTAAACAGCTCAAAGGTTTTTTCAGAAGGACGAAACCGACGCATAATATCGAGCGTCTTCGCGCGAATAGGAAATTTATTCGACGATCCCCAAAACATATAAGCTTTCCCGTCATCGTCTATAAATAAATCAGGATCCTGCAGATCATTTAAGATAGCAGGAACAGCTTTCCAGTCACCCTTTTTTGGATTATCTGTGTAAAGGATACTCATCGAACCTGACGGATCGCCTGTTACATATAAAACAGAATCCCTGTAATTATGCGCTGCCGGGGCGTTCGATCCCTGGAAATACCATTTTTCCGGTGTGATGAATGTCCACGTCTGCAAATCGAGTGAATGCCAATAACCCAATGAACGGGTCACGAACATATAATATTCATTCCTAAATTTCACTACAGCAGGATCCGCGCCAGAGCGATAGGAAATATCGTTATGCGCATTATATATCATGTAAGTGTAATCGATGTTTAGCGGGTTGCAGTATGTGCTCATCTGGTTTGATTGAGCATTTGCAGTATCTAAAGAGCAAGTAGTCAGACAAGCGATCAACAATTTATAAATGGGTTTCATCATCTATCAGTTTTGAGCTGAAGGTTGGTTTCACTTTTGCTTATGGGTGCCGGTCTTGGAAGATAGCTTTGTCCACACTCCATCTTCCTGGACCGGCTAAGAAGAAAAGCAGCGATAAAAGAACAAACAGGAAAGGGTACTGCTCTTCCATGAAGATTCTTCCTTTTCCTATAAAAAAACATATAAATAACATCGTTAAGGCAATCGGAATAATTGCAATCCTTGTGAATAGTCCAACCAGCACAAAAATTCCGGCTATCAATTCAATTGCTTTGCCGAGATATGACATGAAAGAAGGGGCTGATAATTTTAAATCGTTCATCCATTTTGAGTACTCATTCATTTTGGTCTCATCAAAGACTTCCCACCCGTGATATACCATGAAAGCTCCAAAGAAAATTCGGACGATACCCAATCCCGTGTCTCGATGCAAGGGATTTGGCTCGTATAATAGTTTTTTAAGCATCATGGTTTTCTGGATTTATTCACGCCAAGACGCAAAGAGCAGGCAGTTATCAAAATTTTGTATCCTGGCGTCCTTGCATGAATATTCTTTTAATTTCACACTAACGGCCATTTGAAACTCGATTCTAATTTAATTTTCTTTCCATCCTTTCCTGATTCCCTCGCGGCTTCGATGATTTCTAAAACGTGCAGTGCATGTTCAACATTGATCAATGGCTCTGTTCCTTTGACTAATGATTCTGAAATTACCGAAGCTCCTTCCTGCCACACGTATTTTCCCGGGTCAGGCACAAATCGTTGTGCTTTTTCATGATCATGCGTTGCCAGGTCAACACCGAATGGCGCCCAGTCGTATCCAACCAGGCCCATATTACCATGTGTGCCCCAGATCGTGATCGTGTGCTTCTCCTGTCCCTTTCCCTCATGGCCGTAAGGATCGAAATAATTAAACCCGCACTGAACATGAGAAATTACACCATTTCCATGATCCATCAATACCATCGCATTGTCCTCTGCTTCAACCTTAATCGTACCCTTGTTATCAACCGTTCGGTCTGGCGTCACAATGCTTGTCATGGCTACAACAGACTTCGCAGGACCTAGCAACCCTGTCAGTGTTGCCAGGTTGTATACGCCAAGGTCCGGCAAGCTTCCTCCACCTTTTTCATAAAAAAAAGCAGACCAGGTAGGTCCTAAGTGACCGTAATGCGCATGCGCACTTGATACCCTGCCCAACTTTCCCTCCTGGATTGTCTTTGACATAAATGCAAATTGAGGACTGTTCACAACTGCAGGCGCTCCCCAGATCCGAAGTTTTTTTTCTTTCGCAAGTTCAATCAGCGCCTTACCTTCCTTGTATGTATTGGCCATTGGTTTTTCACTCCAAACGTGTCTTCCGGCCATGAGGGCCTGCTTATTCAACCTGCCATGCTCCTGCATATCGGTGAGCGTTATCATGAGATCAAACCTGGGACCTTTCAACATTTGATCGATATGCGGATAATGGTTGGGAACACCATATTTTGCCGCCTGTTGCTTCGCTCGTTCAGGGATAATATCACAGGTACTTACTAATTCAACGTAAGGTGATTTCGAAAGGTGCGGGAGATATTGTCCAGACACACTTCCACATCCGATAACACCTACTTTTAATTTTTGTTGCTGGATGCTTTCAGCGAAGCCTTTGATGGACGACAACAGCATAGCAACTCCTGCGAACGATGTTTGCTGCAGAAATTTCTTTCTCGATGTGTTTTTCATATTGCAGAGTTTTAAAATTTTATCGCGCAAAAGCGCTAAGGCGTGAAAGAAACTTCTTTCTTTACGGCTTAGTGTCTTTGCGCGCCTTATCAATGCGGATGCAAGCCACTAATCCTTTTCAAGCCCGTTTGTATTTCGGGTATCTTCATAAAGAGATCCCATAACAATCCGGTCCTGTGATTTTCGATCATGACAACCATGGGAGCCTGGTTCAAACCCATAAATATTTCCGAACACCAGTTCTCGGTCAGGTTGAACGCATCTCTAAACCCGTATTCGCCCCATAGGAAATGACCGTAATTATTGTAATAATTTTTCAACGCCTTCATCGATTGTTCTGGCGTATACGGAAAGGAAGCAATAGCGCCCGTAGGAACTATTTTTCCATCATCCATTCGTAGCACCGGTTCACTTGCTGAGTATTGGAAAGGAGCATCTCCCGCGGTCAGGCCCCAACAACTATCGGTATACCCTTTATATCCTCCCGGATTTTCCACGCAATAACGATGATTGATCAACGCTATATTCCTGTTATTCTCGAAATAATTAGTATATATATCCTTTAATTGGTGCGGATCATAACCCAGGTAGGAATAATGAGTGAAAAATAAAGGCCCGCCATTTGACACTCCAACTGGAAGGGATATGCCAAAATAGGTATGATCGTTTTTGTACATTGAGCCGTCATCGGTCTGGCCCCAATTTTTTCTATATTGTTGAGCTTTGTCTTCCTGGCTTGCCCAACCTGAATAATACAGACCTGCCGGAACCGGGTGACTGGGGGAAGCAATCGCAAGCAAATAGGTCACCATCGTCTCATTCCAACCGATTAATTGATGATCGATGATCCATGCCTGGTCAGGAGACCAATGCCAGGTTAAGTAATTTTTAGATTCTTCTCTCCGGTACCAATTCCACTCAACGTTTTGCCAGATAGCTGTGATTTTGTCCCTGATCTGCTTCTCTTTTGAATCCCCCTTATTAAAATACGCCCGTGCTGCTAACAAACCTTGTAATAAAAATGACGTTTCCACGAGATCTCCACCATTATCACGCCTTCCAAAAAATGGTTCTGCTTTTTTCGTAGGACCATCTACAAAGTGGGAAAAGGCACCATGAAATGTCTCTGTCTTCTCAAGAAAGTTTACAATCTTTAAAAATCTCTCCACTGCTTCATTGCGGGAAATAAATTTCCTTTCCGTCCCGACAATCATTGCCATTATACCAAAACCGGAAGCACCCATAGCAATCATATTATGCCGCCCGGGGATATTTTCTTTGGCTAGTCCACTTTCCTTTTCAGCTGCCTCGTAATAATATCGGAAACACGCCTCCTGTACCATAGTCAACATTTCATCGTCTGTCATGGATTTGGTTCTGGCAGAAACCGCGGCAGATAATCTGCTTTCTGCATAATCATACCCAACAAAGGAAATTTTATACTGTACATTCTTCTCGGGCTCACCTATATAATCTGCATACCGTTTTATACACGGCGATTGAACGCCAACCGGGGTAAAAGCTTTCCCGTCGAACGAACGATAAACCTTGACATGTTTAACTGATAAATTATTTACGGGCTCCCATTCAATGTCAACATGCTTTGCAAACCCTTTTGCTACCGTAATTGCAGGTGTATTTGTTGACATTGGCGCATGTGTATTCGAAAGAATTTCAATATCGTCAACGAA
Source organism: Flavitalea sp. (assembly GCA_036742645.1). Classification (GTDB taxonomy): domain Bacteria; phylum Bacteroidota; class Bacteroidia; order Chitinophagales; family Chitinophagaceae; genus Flavitalea. Next base: position 5,311 of record DAINQQ010000119.1, on the reverse strand, counting down.
GATTGAATGTTCCTTTCCATCATTGGCGTTTTGCAGAAAATTCATCCCAACAACTTCTGACGATTTGTTGTAAACGATGCCCTCAAAATCTTTCATCGGTATAGTGATTGAAAGCCATTTGTTCGCCGGGAGTGTCGTTATGTAGTTATTCATGGGCACAGCTTGAGAAAAAACGCTGTCCCTTTTTGCTATTTGTACGGCCGGCAAATCAGTCGCCGTAGTACTGGCGGAGTTCACGAACAATTTCAACGATAAAATGTTGCCCTCTTTAATATTATCCTGTCCCCGCCAGCTCGTTTTAATAATTGCGGCATTCCATTTACCTGTTGAACCATTCCTATAGTTAAGTTGAAGTGAGTTTCCTGGAGTGAAGAAATATGTTTCGCTGACAGGTAATTTCTCCTGCACATTTTTTATCCAGGAAGGAGAACGATAAGATACTTTGCTATAAAAGTAACTTCCTTTCATGCGGCTATTCAAAAAAAACGAGTGGTCGTACCCAGGTTCCTGGGCTGAGGCGAATGAGCACCCGGCAATAACAATCAAAAGCAATCGCTTTATAAACATTGAGGTTTGTTTATAAATTATTTGATCTGTGGGCTTGTAAATCCAATTTTCTTCATCCCGTTTTGTACTTCAGGAATTTTCATAAACAGGTTCCATAGCAATCCGCTTCGATAATTCTCGATCATCACAATGATGGGCCCCTGGTCGATTGCAAGGTGCGATTTCGCATACCAGTTTTCGGTTTCATTGAACGCGTCTACAAATCCATACTCGCTCCATATCTTGTCCCCGTGATCATTATAAAAATGTTTCAGCGCTTGCATCGAGAATTCTGGTGTGTATGGAAAGGATGAAAGTGCTGCCGTTGGACTGATCACGCCAAGATCCTCTGTTGGTGAATGTACTCCGTAACCACGGTGATTGTCACTCGCAGTCAGCCCCCAACATTCAGCGCCATAACCCTTGAACTTTTTCGGGTTGCGAATACAGTGTTCACGATTGATGAGTGTGTGATTTACGTTTTGCTCCCAATAATCGGCATAGGTGTCTTTGAGTCCCCTCGGGTCAATTCCCAGAAACGAATAATGTGCAAAAAAAAGAGGACCTCCGTAATCAAACCCAAGAGAAATTTTTATGCCGTAATATTCCCTCTGATTTTTGAAATTACTGCTGTTAGCCCATCCACGATGATATACCTCCGACGTAATAGAATATTGGGGTGATGATGCGGCTAAAACATAGGTAATAAGACATTCATTCCAACCCCGGATCTCGTTGTTCATACTCCAGCCATTGTTCGGGCTCCAGTGCCAGAACAACATACTTAGCCCGCCCCGTGTGTACCAATTCCACTCTACGTCATTCCATAGCCAGCTGATCCAGGCACGTAACTGGTTTTCGGCTGGGACATTCCGGTTAAAATACTCTCGCGCACAAAGCAGTCCCTGGAACAGGTAAGATGTTTCGACAAGATCTCCTCCATCGTCTTTTGGACTGATAGGAATTGTTTTCCCGGTTTCACCATTCAGCCAATGTGGGTATGCTCCGTGATAACTATCAGCCTTTCGAAGAAATCGTAGCATCTTCCTTAAATGACCAACGGCAGTATCCCTCGTGATCCAACCTCGCTCAACCGCAACAATTATTGCCATGATACCAAAGCCTGTTCCGCCAGTGGTAGTTGTTTCGCCGCCATATTCCTGGGTAACGTTGCTGCGTTCACGCGCCATTCCTGAGACAGGGTGTGCAAAATCCCAGAAATATCGAAAGGTTTGTTTTTGCACGAGATCAAGTAACGCTGAATCAGAAACATTCTTTGTGTACGCAACTGCTGGTATCGATCCTGGAGGATTGGTAGCAACTTTCGTTTTTACCTTCTGTGCAGTGGCCGTTAAGCAAACACTGAAAGCGAAAATTGTAAGGAACTTTCTATAGACCATCTAAATGAAATTAAAAGTCAGCTATTTTTTTTCCTACTGTGTGCCTAATGTTTCTATGCTTCCATGTGGTAAAATTTTTCTAACCATATCGAACCATAGATACACAGGGAGTTTTTATTTTGTTGGATTACCAGACATATGTTGCCACAGTACCTGCTGGCAATGTCGCAGGCGCCCATTTTCCCTTGTAGCGGATATTGAATGAGATGTCTGCATTACCATCATTCAATACAATCAAAACCTTCCTGCCTTCAGGCGTTTTGAAAGCCGCGTTGTGAATTGATCCGGGGATATTGCTACCAATCCTAACTGATCCCGCAGGAACAAATTTCGAAGCATGTGCGATTATGTAATACGCTACATTCCTGGTAATATTAGAACCGTCGATCGTTAATGCTCCTTTACATTCAGTACATCCACCTGGAGTATGCGGGTTAAAAGATGGATCACTGGCAAGATTCCATTCAAGCGCAATCTTACTCCAGTTACGCATTGAACCGATGATTACATTTTTGATATGCCATTTCAAATCTCCGCCGAAATCGTTTTTTGCACCAGTCCATTGCTCCGTGAAGTAAAGATCTTTATCCGCATGAACGTTATGCACTTTTGATAACGCACTGATATCACCGTTATACAAATGGAAAGCGGATCCATTGATGTATTGCTTTGCTGCCGGATCGTTCAATATTGTAATTGGATAGTCCGGATTATCGCAATTATGATCCCAGATAATAATCTTTGTATTAAGTGCAGCCGCTTTGAAAGCAGGGCCAAGATGATTCTTGATGAAATCAGCCTGCTGGGCGGCCGACATTACCATACTCGGATTATTGCCACCGTGTTGTGGTTCATTTTGCGGGGTGATGGCATCAACGGTAATGCCTCTTGCTTGCATTTTCTGGATATACTTCACAAAGTATTTCGCATAGACACCATAGTATTTCGGTTCCAGGCTTCCTCCTTTGGAACTGTCATTGTCTTTCATCCATGGTGGAGCGCTCCAGGGTGAACCCATGATCTTAATAGCTGGATTGATCGCAAAGATCTGTTTTAAGACCGGGATCACATCGATCGTGTCCTGGGAGAGATTAAAATGGGTCAAATCAACATCGGTTCGGCCGGCTGGCATGTCGTCATAACTAAACACAGATGCATTCAAATCAGAGGCACCGATACTGATTCTTAGATAACTAGTCTTTATTGAATTGTCGCCCTTTCCGAAGAACTCAGTTAACAATTCAGATCTTTCAGTGGCACTCATTTTACTGATCAGCGAAGCGCTTCCACCAGTTAATGTGTAGCCGAATCCATCTACAGTTTGGAAAACAGCACTTGAATCAACATCGATGAAGGAATTTGAATTAGTAGCTGAGTTGAAACTCAGCGGTGAGGATCCCTTTTGTAGTAGAACAGATTGGTCAGCTTTCGTAATCCAGTATTCGATTTCATCGACAGCGGTTGCGGAATTTAGATCGTTAGTACGGTTCTTTCCTTTTTCCGAACAGGCGAATTGTAAGAATGAGAGCACAAAAAGTATTAGTGGTGTCAGTTTATTTGGTTTCATCGTCGTTTCTTAGGTTGGTGAATAATATTTACTTGCATAAGTATTTAAAGCAAGTATTAGTTCTTTGAAGTCTTATGGTAATATTTTCCGTACATACACGGCTATCAACTACAAATAGGGTGCGGTAAAGCCAAGCGCCTTCATTCCCGCCTTCACTTCCGGACAACTGGTAAACAAATTCCATAATAAACCCGACCGATAATTTTCGATCATGATCACGATTGGCCCCTGGTCGATAGCAAGGTACGAATCGGCAAACCAGGCATCCTTTAGCGAAAAAGCATCTTTAAATCCATAATCGCCCCATAACTTATCACCGAGCTTATAGTAAAAAAATTTAATGGCCTTCATTGACTCGGCAGGAGTGTAGGGTATTGATGATATTGCGGCAGTTGGTGCAATCACTCCAATATCATTGGTCGGCGAACTTGCAGTGTAGCCTCCAGAAATATCACTGGCTGTAAGTCCCCACACCTGGTCGCTATATCCGAAATGACTCTTCGGATTTGATATGGTATAATTATAATTAATAAGAGTATGATTTCTGTTCTGTGTCCAGTAGTTTGCATAGACATCTGTCAGGTTGGTAGGATTTATCCCGAGGAATGAATAATGCGCAAAAAACAAAGGTCCCCCCAGGTCAGGACCTAACGGCAACTGGATACCATAATAGAAATTATTATTCTTCATCCCGCCATTCTGGGCCCATCCATTATCATAGACTGTTTTTGGTATTGAAAAGGTTGGCGATGAAGCAGCCAATACATATGTGATCAGGCATTCGTTCCATCCCTGGATTTTATGATTCATATCCCAATTATAATCAGGACTCCAATGCCAGTATAAAACGTTTTCATTGTTCTTCCTAAAAAAATTCCATTCTACAGCATTGTATACAGCGTTGATGTCGCTTCGCAAATCGGTTTCAGCCGCATCTCCCGCATTGAAGTATTGACGCGCTGTAAGAAGGCCTTGCATGAGATAGGACGTTTCTACAAGATCTGCGCCATTATCCTTTGCGCTAAAAGGAATAACTGCACCGGTCGCTCCATTCAGCCAATGAGAGAAAGCTCCATGAAATTTTTGCGCATTGTTTTTCAGGAAATTTACAATCTTCTGCAATCTTATAAGTCCTTCAGTTCTTGTAATAAAGTTGCGATGTATGCCCGCAACGACTGCCATAATTCCAAATCCCGAACCGCCTGAGGTAACTAAATCGCCGGAAGTATTTCTTTCTCTTGAAAGTCCGCTGACTGGATGCGCAAAATCCCAGAAATATTTAAAAGTCTGTTTTTGTACTACGCTCATTAAAGAATCATCAGAGATTACAGGAAACTTATTAGAAGAATCAATCGAGGTTTGAAAGTTGAGCTCTGATGCACCGCTAAGGTTACCTCCGTTTACAGATTTCAATTGGGGAGAAACTGATGCCACATATCTGCTCAGGTATTTCAACGGTTGTGAAGGGCTTAATACAACCGTGCTGTCCGATCTTTCGTACGAGGCACTGTAGTTAACGGCAGTTCCAGAAGCGTCTTTCAAATAAAAACTTGCAGCAACAGTGCTTCGATCGATTTTGGCGGAAAAGCTGAATTTTATTAAGGGAGCTGGATTTATATTGTAATAGAGTGTTTGGGAAGCCGTGCCATTTATTGTCGCTGAATTAATACCAAAATTTACAGCAGCAGGCGGCGGAGCCGGCGTGTCACTCGATTTTTTTCCGCACCCTGCGAGTTGAACAAGTATTAATAACCCCGTCAAAATCCTTTGTACCCTCATAATTTATATTGTAACCTGT
>DAINQQ010000118.1:11680-16052 GCA_036742645.1 Flavitalea sp. | reverse complement strand
TCGCAGCATCATAAACCAGGTTCCCTGAAGGGTCACGTTTTTGCATAATTCCGGTGATCGTACCATATGGCTGGCCCACGATGTGTTTAATGAAAACGGTTCTGGTTCTGGGTTCTTCGCCAGTTACTTCCGTCTGTCCTTCAATCAGCGAAACCACTTCACTCTTGTTCTTCGCAAAATTCAGCGACACGTCCCATGTGAGTGCACCCCTGACAGGTGTACCAGATAACAAAACTTCGATACCCTTATTAGAAATCTCACCTAAGTTCACCGAGGTAGTTCTAAATCCAGAAGCTCCGGATATATTCGCGTTGAGAATGTCATCCGTTGTTTTTTGATCGTAGTAAGTAACATCCAATCCCAACCTGTCATTCAGGAACCTTACTTCCAGTCCAAACTCAAGCTCTGTAGAGGTGAAAGGCTTCAAATCCGGGTTTGGCAGGTTCTCACCAGATGAGAATCCTCCCAGGGGCCTGTTCAGGTGTGAGTTGCCAGCGCCATATGTCAGCGTAGTCGCGTAAGGACCCACCGAGCTAACATTACCGACCTGTGCCCAGGCAATCCTGGCCTTTCCATAGCTGAAGATTTTTTGTAAACCTTCGAATGCATCAGTAAAGACGAAGCTACCACCGACCGAAGGATACACAATACTGTTGGCATCAGGATTCAATACCGAGAACCAGTCCTTCCTCGCCGTTCCGGTTAGGAATAAGTAATTATTGTATGATAGCTCAACAGAACCGAACAAAGAGTTGATCCCTGATTTTCCGAAACCATAACCAAAGTTTCGTTGCTTGGCATTGTTAATGGCAGCAAGAAATGGCGTATTAAAACCGCCCGATCCATTTGCTGAAATCTGTTCATTCTGACGACGCATATTGTTTCCACCAATGAAAGCATTCACGCCGAACTTGTTGAAGGTTTTATTATAACCTAGCATGTATTGCAGGTTTATTTCGCGTACGCGGTATTCGTTTTCACTAATGCTTCCTGCGCGATCATGACCTGTACCCTGTGGTCCTAATCTTGAATTTTTCAAGGTATACCAGTCCATCCCAGCTTGTCCGGAAACATAGATGAAATCTGTGATATTATAACGTGCGTCACCAGAAGCAATTACCCGGTCACGTGTATCATAATTCCTAACCTGGTAAGCTGCCCAGTAAGGATTCTGCTGCCATAAATTCGTCGACATCTGGAATTCTTCCCCGGGGGCTTTTTTATCAAAAATCTTTATTCCAGTCTGGGCCTGCATATCAAGTGAGGGAACAGCACCCGGTTTATCCGGGTCACCCAAATAACTCCGTATATCTACGTCATTCGGAGTATAATATACAGCCAGGATACCATTATTGGGAGAATCAGAAAGGTTAGGCCTGTTTTTCGTTTTCTCATTTGCATACATCACTCTTGTATTGATCAAAAGCTTTTTCCCAATCTTCGAATTCGTAGCCAGGGACACATTTATTCTGTCGAAACCAGAATTTGGAATAACCCCTGTACTTCTGAGGTCGGAAAGTGAGAGCCTGAAACTCTGAGTTTCGCTTCCACCGGTAAGTGAAAGGGAATTGGTCAATGCCTTTCCGGTCTGAAAGAAACGATCAAAGTTATCACCGGCATATGAATAAGGCCTGGTTATACTATCGAACTGAACGGTTGGTCTACCGTCCATTTTTGGCCCCCAGCCATTATAACCCCATCCATTGTTCCAGTGCTCATCAATAGTTTTTGGAACTTGTGCAGTTTGTGTCTGCAGGCTCGTACCGACATAACCTCCGTTGCCATAACTTTTTTGAAAGTCTGTCAGGTCTTGCACAGTTTCCAAAACATAGTTTGAATTGAATTCAACACTAACTCCCCTACGGCCCGAGCCTTTCTTCGTGGCTATCAGGATAACGCCATTTGCAGCCCTGGATCCATAAAGGGCCGCGGCACTTGCTCCCTTCAATATTGTCATGGAAGCTATATCGTCAGGGTTAATGCTATTCATTCCGTCACCCTGGTCGGCACCGCCCCATACACCAGCCTGTCCAAAATTAGTGTTGTCTATCGGCACACCATCAATTACATAAAGAGGTTGGTTTAACGTCGAACCAAGCGTTTTTGCTCCACGTATTACGACGCGGGACGATCCACCAGGCCCTGATGCGATTTTTGTTACGTTAACACCGGCCACCCTTCCTGCCAGGGCATTTGCCGTGCTAATCTCACGGGCCTGCGTGAAGTTGTCACCAGCTAGTGTAGTTGTCGAAAACGGCAGTGATTTTTTGTTTCTTTCAACTCCAAGGGCTGTCACAATCACTTCGCTCAATTCCGAAGCGGAAGCAACTAAAGAAAGATTGATTTCATTTTTTCCGGCAATCGATAATTCCTGTGATGCAAATCCGACGGATGACACCGTCACTCTTTGCACGTTTGCCGGAACTGTAAGTGAGTAAATTCCATCGGAATTTGTTTGTGTTGCCACGTTGGATCCCCTGGCAGTAACCGTTGCTCCAACAATTGGCTGACCATTCGCATCGGTAATCTTACCGGAAATGGTCTTGTTTTGGGCAAAGGCTGCGGGAATTGCGGCAAGCAATAAAAACATAATGACTAATAACGATCGCAGTTGTTTCATAATGGTTTACTTGTCTTGTCAATAAAATAGTTTTGGCAATCAATTAATAAGGTTCAGGCCACTGTCAGGTGGGCCATGTTCTGATTTTCGCAATGGTACATGGAACATGTTGAGTTGTTTTGATTCGAAAATATGGTTGAGAAAATGAGGATGAAACAGTTTTCATTCTGGTCAGATTAAATTATGTCCGCATAAATGAGTAAATCAAGAACCTGACGATTGAGATCATGTATGCGAGACTATTTTGCACTCATCGGTGAAATCACTGAACATCAAAAATCGGTGGAGAGGTAAGAAGACAACGTTCAATAGCTTAACTCTCAGAGCCTTATAACTGATGTCGAGCAGAACTGATGTTTACCGATCATTGTGTTGTTAAATTTAAGTAAAATTACTATTACCGACCCAAATAATTGTATTATTTAAAGTATCTACTTAGTTTAAAATGAGCTTGATGATGACTTTTCGCCCTTGTTTAAACTGCTGGCATTCCTAGGTATAAAAACTTACACAAAAGCCCTCGTTCATTTTAGCTGGACAAAGTAAATGGTGTGTAAGCTGCAAGATCAAGCGGAAAATCTTATAGGAATATCTAAACCGTATGTTATTTATGCCTTTTTGTTCGCTTGAGTCAGCTCATGTCCGCGGTTAAATAATCTCCATTCTTTTATTGGAACGTCAAAAATAGAAATAAGGATGCTGCGCAATTGGAAGAAATTATGCGCGAAAATCTACCCTATGGATAGGCCGGCCTGGAGAACCAATAATCCTTGGCTAGTCCAGAACCTTTGGGCAGCTTCCATGCGCTAATCAGCTAATCATCACACTCCTGATGGCAGGTCCGCTCATTATTGGCTAAACTAATGCCAATCATACAATATCCTGACCGTCATCATTTCAAAACCAGGTTGATTATGAGAACTTCATACTAGATATTTCTATCCCTGTGTAATTGATTTTTTCACTTAAATAACATATTATGAACCCTTCCATCCTATCACCCGAAATTGCGAAGGTTGAATCGGCTGTAATTCCGAGAGTCAGCAAGGCTCGTAACGAATTTATAAGGAGGATTCTGTTAGCCTCTGGTATTCTCTCTTCACTGCTGTATATCGCCATGTGCATTTTTATTCCGATGCAGCTCGAGGGCTATAATTCAGGTTCTCAAACCATTAGCGAACTATCCGCAATTGGAGTTTCAACCAGACCAATATGGGTTCTCTTTGGCATCCTATACACGCTGCTTGTAGCTGCATTTGGTTTGGGCGTGTGGCAATCGGCGACTTCTGCACGTTCGTTGCACATCGCAGGGGCGCTGCTAATCATCTACGGACTGATCGGCCTGGGATGGCCCCTTGCACCTATGCACCAACGTGAGACACTCGCGGCGGGAGGGGGAACGATTAGCGATACTATGCACATTGTTTTCTCGATGGTGTCCGTTCTTCTCATGCTGCTGATTATCGGATTTGGAGCAGTCGCCTTTGGAAAACGATTTCGCATCTATTCCATCGCGACCCTGGTCATCTTATTATTGTTTGGTGCTTTAACGGGCATGGACGGTCCGAATATTTCAGAGAATCTACCCACGCCATGGATCGGTGTTTTGGAGCGCATCTGTATTGGAGTTTACATGTTGTGGGTTGTAGTGTCGGCAATTGTGCTGCTAAAGAGAAAAGAAGCCTGAATCTATTCGAGCAATGCCTCTCTCGAACATAGTAACATGTGGCCGAATCGGACATTCAATCCCTG
>DAINQQ010000118.1:0-11580 GCA_036742645.1 Flavitalea sp. | reverse complement strand
GACAGCTGATATCTTTAGACTGAATATAAAGCGGTCCATGAAAGCAATAATCCCGATAGGGATTATATATCGGTAGAAAACATACAACGGACCAACAATCCAGTAGGGATTGCATATCGGTTTGCAGGGTCTGCGACTTGAATGCGTTATGTGCAGAAAAAATAAACCACAGAACACACAAACGGGATCACAAACGTGCACAGAGAAGAAATACCTGATTTTCCTCTGCGTTCCTCTGTAGTAACAAAACTTAAACCTAAACTACCCGCATTTACTCAACAAGCGGATCAAAAGAATTCACGACTTCATCGCATATACCACCCCTATATGCACCTTATTCAACCTGTTCTTTTTCAAAAATGCAAACACGGGGGAAGTATTATCGATTGAAAGCGTCCAGCCGTTCACTTCATCGCCGGTAAAATCAACTTGTTGCGGCGCTAACGTCAACCGGTTCTTTTTCCAGTCAATCGAACCAAAACTTGCTTTAAGAACATCGTCCATCCCTAACGGTTTGGTCCAGTATGGGAACCTGTCTTTGGTGATGTTGATCTCGAGTTTTCTCACAGCATCGTTGTTCTGTGTAACAAAACTATTCCACTCCGCTGCAAAGTCGGTATTCAATGTAAGTAGCTGCAAAAGATTTCCGGCTGATTGCAGGATGTCTTCTTTTACATGTGTAACGGCATCTGCTTTCAAATGTCCCGCTTCCCTCGCGGTGTACCTGATATGAAGAACAACATCCGTGATCGTATCAAAATCAAATTGCGGAATATCATTCGGAATTTCCAGCCTCCAATTGCTGATGACGCCAGCGCCTTCAAATGGAAGATATCGCTCATCTTTCAAGTCAGTTTCAAAAAGACCGCTATCATTAAGCGCTGTACTGGTGACAATGGTTTGGATTGCTCCCGCAAAATCCCTGAACCGCGGATCTTCGTTGCCCACAGTTCTCGCGTAGGGATCAACTTTCAAAGATGATATACGTATGCTGCTTTGCAATAATGAAAATTTGCAATGAATACCGGTGTAAGGTGTCGTTGTACAAGGAACGGAAATAGAAACTGATTTTATCCGCCGCATGAACTGTCCCGGGCAATCCATATCGAAAATCCATTCCGGGATTTTAAACTCGCAACTGCCGGTGGCTTTTAATTTCAGTAACGTCATCGGATCGAGTCGTTGAAGCGAAATATGTTTCGTCATTTCATACTCTCGACGGTTGTGGTCGTAATATGCCATTTCCAAACGCTTTAGGTCGAGCCATAATGCTTCACCCGACAGCAGACCTTTACGCGCAGAGTCCCAGTATCCAAATTTGATAAAACTCAGGTCATCGAATTCTTTGCGCATCACTTCAAACTTCATCGTTTGTTCTGCACGCTTGGCAATGTCAAAAGCAAATTTGTAGCTATCAAAATAGATTCTCGAGATTTCTCCCTGCATCCATGAATACAATTCTTCGTTCGTAAACTTCTCTTTCAAAAATGCTTCTATTGATTCCGCCTGTTCAATTTGTACAAGGTGATGTTCATATTCCTTTTTCATGATCTGCTCCCTGATCAATGAAGCAATGATCTGCCGTCCGTATTGGATTAATTCGGCTGCGGCGACATTTGCCGCGAATACATAATCCTCTGCGCGACGATAATACCCCGCCATCTTCGATGCTCGTTCTGCACTCGACGCAAAAGCCTTTGACACCTTATCTGCAATCTCAGATGCCGTTGTTGCCGCTTTCTCGAGTTGTACACCACCAAAGCCGGCGGCTGCGCCAACACCGAGGGGCGTGCCGTGTGCATTGAATTGCGGAATCAGCGCAAGTATTGGACTGGCAATCTTGAATGCCATCGATATTGTACCAAATGTATCGGAAGCAGGAAGGAAAACATTGAGTTCCGCATTCTCATTCTTATTCAACGGAAGTGTCTTTCCAAGTTGTCCGCCCGCAACACTTGTAACAAGGTTGCCTGCAAATTCCATAACACCTCCCACAGATGTTTCCTGGCGATATGGTTCTTTGTTGATCTCGGCTGCATGTCGTTCTACCAATTCACCGTACACTTCATCAAAGTTGTCTTCACTCAGTTCAATCCGTGCAAAGTTGAATTTTGGCTGCGCCTCAACATCGTTCGGCTTATTGCCAAGGATCATTTTGAAATGGCGGAATCTTTCGGCGGCTACTTCCCGACTTTTCAGCAATGCGTCCGTTGCAGATTCCGCTTCTTTCCATTGAAGGAATTTTACATCTTTAACAAGATTCAACAACGTAATTTCATGCTGATGCCGTAATAACGTGAGATGTTCAGCTTCGCCTTTTTCAATGGCGCAAAGTAAAGCACTACCCAATGATTTTACTTCGTTGCAGATATCCATCGCTTTCTGCAATAACATCGGTCCGCGGACATTAGAAACGGGTTGATTGATATTATTGATGACGCTTCCAAGATCAATGCCTGCAGCAACCGCCTTCACCAGCATACCCGGATCAATCGGTGGTTCGAATAATGGGAGTTGTCTCACGATGCCCTCGATATTCATGCAATGCCTGATCTTGAATAGCCTGTCTGCTACCGTATCCCAATAAGCGAGTAGCTTGTCATTTTGGGGGATGCAGAAGTATAAGGTTCGTGCGATACCAAATACTGCATTGATCGCGCCTTCTTCGGGGGCGGCGGTTGAAGTCAGCGAACTATTGAATGGAAAATCATTTTCCATTTCAACGAGTGCATTGCCGAATTTATCAATGCCTGCTGCTTTTAACTGAGCATATGTTTTGGGAGCAGTCTTACCACGCGGAGGAACTTTCTGTGGCTTAGGACCTAGAATGTTCGCAGCGAGTATATATATCTGAGTTGCCTCATTGATGGTTTCGATCGTGTCCTGTCTGAACAGGCTATCACCCCAACTGATCAGGTTATCTAAATATTTCATTACCACGTTCATCTGGTACGCGAGATAACGGCCGCGTGCGATGACGTGTGGCTGGAAGGGTTTGTCGCGCCATGCCTGGATACTTTTTTCCACGCGTTGCTTCAATTCCGAATCTTCTGCCTTCGCGAGTTCGGTTAGCATTTCCTGGATGAACTGTGTCTTTGTTTCCTGGCGGAAGCGAAGAAACTTCCAAAAGCGCTGCGGTGGCGTAATCGTTTTATCATTACTGGTAGGATCAAAAATAAAATGAAACCAACGCTGTGCATCGGCAAAGCGTTGGTTCTTGCTGAGCTGCACGGCGATTGATAGCGGTGCATGAAAGAACAATTCCCAATTATACACGGCGTAAGGACCGTCATCGCTTACATCAATTTCTTCTTTGGGAAAGGTTCCTACGGCAGTGCCGGGGGTATAAAAAGGGGTGAGGGGCTGCTTCAAACTTCCGACATAGTTTACGTCGAGCATGGCGATCAAACCATCTGTATTCAGTTTCTCGATGAGTTCTTCGGTGTAGGGATGATAGTGGATAAAGAAACTGTAGTCCACATCTCTTCTTAATCTCCTTTGAATTTTCCAATGATCAACGGGAAGCGATTTGTATTCCTCTTTGATACTGTATTGATGAAAATTGTTTTTCGAGATCATAAAAAATTATTTTTCAGTTTTTGCTCTTCCTTTGCGTCTTTGCGAGCAAAAATCTCGCAAACGCGCAAAGACGCGAAGAAGAGTCGTCTCGTGTTATAAATTAAATTCTTCACGACCGATCTTGCCGCCTACGCCAAATTGTACATCACCTGCCGCAAATATTTTATTCGATACCAGCACATTCTTATAGTTAAGATTCTTGTTCACGATCGCTTCGTTCGCGTCCCATGGATTCGATAACAGATTTTCTTTATCAAATACCAATCCTTTCGGCGGCCACTTCTCAATTGGTTTTTCAAGCAGTGGTGGGATCACTAACTCAGGAACAAACTTTTCATAAATGCCCAGATCATAATAGCCATCATATCTCCACAGCGGCACCGTCAGATCTTCATCAGGCTTTATGAAGAAAGTACTTCGCTCATCATCATAAAAGATCGGGGCTTCCCATTGATTTTCTAGCGCATGATGAAGCGGTAATATTTTAAAGTCATCAAACAGCTTGTTCGTCTTCGTCAATAATTTTTCAGTAAGATATTCCTCCGATGCGTTGAATGGTTGTTTGATCGTAACCCTGAATTCCTTTGTCCGCGGAACGATCAAACTGTTTGTATTTAATTGCGTCGCAGACGGAGAACTCTGGTATGCGCGCCTGAACAAAATGGTATTAAAGGCAATGATCTTATCAAGTTCTGCGTCCGCTTGTTCTACGATCACCGGCGGTGCATTCTTACTCGTATATATGATCGTAAATTTTTTGTTGTTACTCGCTGCAGGACCATTATAACTCAGAGAAAAAATCAGCCGCTCAGACAACGGCGGATTTTTTTCCTTTCTTGCAAACAGTAGAATCTTGTTGGCTTCAAACACTGAATGATTACCTATGACGATCGGGTTGTGCAGTTCAGTCGATTTTGGGGAAGTCCATTTTCCCTTATAATATTCGCCCCAGCACATCGTGATTGTGGCTTTCACCTTTGCGTGCTCACCCCATTTATCTTTACTGATCGCAACAAGATCCTTGTTCTTGTCAACCTCTTCCGCTTTCTCCACGATGTTAAGCCAGAACACAAACAATCTTTTCTTCCAGATCACCGGGAAAAGATGCTCGCCTTCTATATTAAGAGAAACTTTTTCCCAGGGTGTCCAGTAGCCATACTCGTATCTTCTATAATAATATTGCCGGGTGTTGCCATTGCTTCTTCCAAATACATGAAGGATATCATCGAACTGGTTTGCTTTTTCTCTTTCTTCCACATAGGTGCCGACGATCTCAAGTCGTGCGATATCATCGAGCTTTTTCAGGTAGTTTAAGAATGCCAGCTCGGCCAGTTCATCGTTGATGTCTGATTGCAACAGTTCTCCTTCGAGTTCTTTAAAGAAAGAAGATTTATTATCCCGCAACTCAGGATCCAGCCAGTTTTCGGGATAGAGAAATACTTTTCGGTTTGCTTCCCATACGCGGTAACGTTGCATCCACACCCATTGCTCTGCTCTTATGGAAGACGGTGCGACATCTACCTCAAGATTCATGAGGCAACGATGAATGAATAACTGTACTGTTGAAAGCGCCTGTTTGATACGCGATGTTTTCATGCATGCATCCATCTGTGTATCGATCAGGAAATATTCATACAACTTATCAGCAGTGTTGATCTCTGGGGATGGACGTTTGTGGTACAACACATAACTCACCAGGGCATCACGCTGTTTGTTTCGTAACGTATCGCTGATCGTTTGCATTGTTTCCAGGTACGCGGCATCGTCTGTCTTGTCTCTTATTTTTTGTTTGATATCGTTGATCAGCGCAACTGTTGGATTTGCAATCGCCCACGAAATAACCTCTGTCGCAGGATAATCGACAGTGACAACCATGATCATCGCATTGATCACTTTCTTCAACTTGCTGAGTTGTGAAAGATCTGCGATGACGAAAACAAAATGCGCAAGCACTGCATCGAGGTCGGTCTTCTTCCAGAACATTGTCTCGAGTAACAAACTCTTTCCCTGCAGATTTTTTACTTCGGGATCCTGGAGTACCTGCACCCAACTGTTTTCTTCCTGCTCAGTTTCTTCTTTGATGCCTATGAAGAACAGAAGTAGATAAAGTTTCTTCCAAAGATTTTGCAGATCTGGATCAGCGATCGTTCCATCTGTATCCAACTCATTCAGGAAGTTCTTTGTCTCCGCATTTTGCGCAGCGAAGTATTCGACTTCAACAGGAGTCAACTTAAGCAGTCGAATCAACATCGCTGCTTTCTGCAATCGTACCAGGGATGTTTTTGCGCGATCGACATTCTCCCTGATATACAGATTACCTCCAGGTATCTTTGACTTTGCCATTCCTTTTGTTCGCCACATCAATTGGGCAAACTCATTTATCGGAAGTGAAGTAATCGTTAACTCTGCTTCATAAAGGTCACCAGCTTTCAGGTTGAGTGGGCCGCTATTCTTTACTTCGCCAGTAGCATCTACCGTAACTGTATTGATAACAGTGACACCATTTACACTTAACGTGACCACCGTATTTTGCGGCGCTTTCACATACACGATATAATCATCAGTGGCAGGGGGATCGAGGTAGAGAGAATAGGTTTTATTTTGTTTGGCATCGACCTCCGCCTCCAGTTGATCGAAGTCTGCCGAAATCTTTTTTGCCATGTCACCTTTAGCATGTAACGTTTCTTTTTTATCCAGCAACACATTAATCAGCTCCGGTTCTGCTTTTACCATTGATGCGAGTGTTTGTCTCATCGAGACTGCTTTCAATCTTGCTTTCAATTCAGGAAGAATACCAGCGAGCAGGGTAGTGGTCTGCGCTGCGGGTTCTGCCTGTGCTTTCACTGCATCGTACACCGTTTTTAATTCCGGATAGTTTGTTCCGAAGGCAACAAGATCATCATTCCCTGCAACAGCGAGTGCATCGAGCTTTGCTTTGAAGTCTGCCTTAAAAGCATCGAGTAACGGTTGCGTGGTGATGATACTCATATCAGCTAGCAGAAGTGAGTCCGCTGCACTTGACAGCGCATTCTTTGCCGGCGTGGTAATAATGCCGTTGTACGTTAGCAATTTCCTGAATGGATCGAAACCAACCCGGCTATCGGCATCAATAAGCTTTGTGGGAAGACCTTCTTCCGTTGTATTGAATGATACGCCATACGTTTTGCTGTCGCTGATCAATCCAAAGAAATCATTGACAACGGCCGCATCATATACAAGTGCCATCTTCGACTTGGCAAATGCGAAATCAGCATTGTCTGGTGCGATGCCATGTTCTTTCTCGACGGTATTCAGTCCATCACGTATCGCTTTGATACTTCTCAGTAATGTTTTATCAGAAGGGATCAGCTTATTGGCCTCATCTTTATTACGAAGCAGGTAATTGAGATCGGCAATCTTTAGTGATGCTTTCTTCAAACCTTGTACAACCTGCACAAATTTGAATAATGAAGGTTCGTCCTGCTCCATATCATCGGCCAATGGATCGATGCCCGTGATGGTCGATAGGTCGATCATGTCTGGTATCCGCATCTTCAACAGCTTAGCGCATTGTTCCTGTTTAAATGCAGAATCTTTTGCATCATCCCACAACAATAAAAGCGTTTGTGATTTTTTATCGCTAAGAGTTAATAATTCCATTACCCGTTTGAGATTGGCGAGTCGTGCAAGAACAGTAACAAACGTTGCATCTATATTGGCCATCATCAGATCACCCGCAGCCAATGGCATCAAAGCGATTATGGCTTTATCAGTTGTCTCAATACTCCATCCTGTTTTTTTCCAAAGCCTGATAAAACGATGAAATTTCTGGTAGGCCAGTTCATCGAGTTTGTTCTTCGTGTTATCGGGAACCGCAAAACGAAGTTGAACATCGGCGAAATTGCATTCACTGGTTTTTGGGCCAATATCTGTTAACGTGATCAGGCTCATGATCGCTTCCTGTTGATCACGCAGCCATTGCTTCACATTACCACCATAATCTTCGACTACAAGATCAGCCGGCAGCAGGGCATCTATCTCCGCATCCGTTGTTGTTCCATCATAGAATGATTGCAGTGTAAGCAATGGAATCTTTGTCGCTTCTAATAACGGCACGATCACTATGCCCGGGTTAATGAATTCTGTTTTTAATAGACTGACGACGTCTTCGTAACTGATAT
This sequence comes from Flavitalea sp., assembly GCA_036742645.1. Lineage (GTDB taxonomy): Bacteria > Bacteroidota > Bacteroidia > Chitinophagales > Chitinophagaceae > Flavitalea. The sequence goes on along the minus strand of DAINQQ010000118.1, from coordinate 3,841 downwards.
TTACCCTGCGACTAAATGTTTTTCCGTTCGAGATAGTCGTATTCAACTGATCGATCGTTGCTGCGGCAGCTTCGCCGAAATATTCCGGTAGGGAATGAGCGGCGGTATCGGTGAGTATTTTGTATTCTCCTTCGTTGAGATAGATGAATTCTTTCCTGGCAGAAAACGGATCGCGGAATATTTGTAATGCTGCCGGGAACGAAACATCCCATGCCTGGAACAACAATCGCAATGCTTCGAGCGGGTAATCAAATGGAAGGTCGAAGGGATATACTTTTGTTTTGATTTCGTCATACGCAGCCGTTATCACAAATTGTGGATTGGCCAACAGCTCTGTCGTTTTGGTGGCAGATGTGATATCATGTCCTTTGAATAGGTCGAGGTTTCCATTGATCACATAGTACTCGAGGATCTCGTTGACGATATCAATATATGGAAGGATGGTATTCGTGTTTTCGCAGGTGAGTTGCAGATGTTGGATATCGGGTCTGCGTTTTAGGAGGACAGCAATCGGGTTTTGTTTTTCATGCGGCACGTCTTCGAGGTCGATGAACTGAAGTAGGTCTACCAGGTACGCCGCAGCGCCCAGCACCGACTTACAATGATCGCAGGCGCAATAATCCATATTGCCAAAAAGCTCTTCCAGTGTGGGATATGCGATGATCTCGTTTTCTTCCTTTTGTAACTTGCCGGTAATGCCATAAACATTCGGGGCGGACCTTGCGGTAAGATAGGTCGTTGCCAGGTTCATCACGGCGCTCTGCACTTCGCTGGCCTTGTTATACGTCAACTCGGCTTCTTTGGTGCTCGAAAATGTTTCTCCATACTTCATCATAAACTCGCCCTTCGTGTACCTCGTGATCTGTAGTGCAGAAGTGAGTCCTGTTTTGGAGAGTGCCTGCATGGCTTCATTCGAAGGCGTTAACTGGTACAGGCGTTCGATGGTTTTTACACCCGCCTTGGAGGAATCGCTCAGCGTCGCAAAGCCATCCCATTTCTTCACGGGTTGTACACCAATCGTAAACTTCTGCTGGTTCTTATTCAGGAACTGGTAGACTTCCTGTTTCGGAAAATCAATCGCCGGTTTGATCTCATCCTTATTCATCATCTCGGCCACTACCGCTGTGGGATAACTGATATTCACAAGCGTGGCCATATGTTTTGCATAATCTTTCTTGTCGATCCCCTGGGGAACGTCATTACCAATGATTGAATCCCATCCATCCTGTTTGTAGAATCCACTACGTACAAGATCAGCCGGATCATTGATGCGATGCTGGTCATAGAGTCTTTTTACCAGTGGTGCATTGTGGGTGGTGAGATAACCGAGTTTTCCATCCAGTTGAAGCGCTTTAATGGTGCCTCCCTCGATGCCTTTTTCTTGTAAGACTGTCCAGAATTTATCTGTGTTCCCTGAAGCTTGTTTGGATGATTGAACAAATAATCTCTTCTGGTCATCGTTCAACCGAAGACTGAGCATAGAACCCAGGCTCGAAACGCCACCGGCGGACGCCTTATCCAGCAGCACATCAATCCCGAAGCGATCAAATGCTTTTGCTGTTTCTTCAATCCGGCCATCGTCTGCAATCACTTTCTCTTTAACGGCCCTCTTCAATACATTCGTGATGGTATCGGCAGAAAGCCTGCTCAACGTTTCTTTATCATTCGGCAATCCCGCCCGGAACAATGCGTAAAAATGAGCAGACGGGATCTGTGTCTCCGCACTCCATTTCTCCGACTCAACCGCCATCGCAACGTTTCTCGCATCCCAGGCTGCCTTGTTCGACAGGTGAGATATCTGTCCCCTGTCTTTCGTTTCTTTAATGTCTTTCATAGCGAACCTGCCAAGATGAGGCGTGATATCATTGATCAACCGTTGGTGTTCGTTAGGCTGTTCAGTACCCCGATCCGGGATGATCACATCCAGTATTTCTTCCGCTCCTGCGTTGTATTTCACGACCGACCTGCCCAACTCCCTCGCAGCCCTTCCTGATTCCATCACCCGGGTCTGCAGATCGAGTTTCAATGTTCCAGGAGTTCCAGAAGTTTCGACAGGGTAGGAGAAGGTATAATTCCCCTGCACGTCAGAATGTGTTTCACCCAACAATTTATCCGCATCAAGTTCGATACTGTAGATCATCATCCTCGCACCTTGCATCAGCACCCCGCGGGTCGTGATCGCCCTTCCACTCACCTTGTGTTGTGCCAGCACAGGTTCAACCGGGAACGCTCCCTTTTCCTTCAGCAATTGATTCAACTGTTTGGCCGTCTGCTCACCCACAAATCCATCAGTCTCGTTCAGCCTCAACTGCCGCTGAATCGTCATCACGATCTTCCGGGTTGAATCGTTATACTCCTTGTTTTTTATTTCCGCCGGGTTCACAGGGTTGCCTAAGAATTGAAGGGCTTCGTGGAGATTGGCGATGGCGTCTTTTGAACTTTGGGAATTAACTGGTGGAATGATAGGTAGCATGCTGGAGGTGTTTGATGATTGGATGTGCGGTGGTTGATTAATCGGAATGCTTTCGAGGGCAGGAGTGTGTTCAGGTATCACAGAAATTGGGCAGTAGCTAATGATCACTGACAATTCACTATTCTCGATTGACCATTGACTACTCACAATTGACCACTCACCTCAAAGAGTGACCCAATTATCTTTTCATGATAGAATTACAAAACAAGCTGCGGTAAAGGAATGTATTGATAGCGGGGTGTCTCGTCCTGAAAAAACCTTACACATTTTGTGAGTAATCCTGTTTTTTCTTGTCACTGTTTGTGACTAATCCTGATTTTATTTTACAATACTAAATAATCCTACTAGATTTTGATAGACCAATATGGTTAGCTTTGAATGTCCGGAGAAACGAACGTAGGCTCTGCTGAGGAGCAACCTGCCAGGGATATTCGGACAGATGAGCATATGTATCCGGTGATGTTTGTGTAAACTTACCGGATTTTTTTTATGCTTTTCTGCCATGCCTAAAAAAACCTATTTGGTCTCTTGCATTGATACCTCCTTTTGTTTTTTATAACTTTTCCATTTCTTACCGATAGGTCCTGATTTTTCATGAGCTATAGCAGGAGTCATGTAATCCAGGCTATCATGTGGCCGAAGATCATTGTAGATCTTTATTTTACTGCATAATGCTTTTTCTGCCTCCTCGTGATTTTTATAAATTCTTTTGGGAAAGAAGTCATTCTTAATTGTTCCATTTACACGTTCGGCAAGTGCATTATCATACGGACTTCCTGTTTGCGTCATGCTGATGGCTACTTTTTCCGCTCTCAGAATTAGTACATATTCTGCAGAGCAGTATTGTATGCCCCGGTCAGAGTGATGAATGAGAATAAAGGGGACAGCTCTTCGTCGTTGAGATAATGCCATCTTCAGCGCTTTCAGTGGGCCTGCAGCTGAGAGAGTTTGAAACATAGCATAGCCTACTATTTTTCTTGAGTAGGCATCTGTGATCAGACTGAGATAGCTAAAGCCCTGGAGCGTCCTGACATAAGTTATATCGCTGACCCACAACTGTTCTGCACAGGATATTATGAGCTCTTTGATGAGGTTTGGATATTTTTTCAGCCAATGATGCGAGTCGGTTGTGTTAACCATTCGCCTGCGTCTGCGGATCAGCAAACCATGAAAGCGAAGCAGATCAAACAATTTATCTCTTCCCATTTTTATCCCATGCTTACGGAACTCTTCCTGCAACATGAATAACAATTTTCTCGTTCCGAGGATTGGAATTTCATTCCGCAAATCTTTCACCAGTGTTAACACAATCATACGGGCAATACTTGTTCTGTTATCGTGCAGTTGAGAATCATAAAAAGCTTGCCT
>DAINQQ010000117.1:0-16532 GCA_036742645.1 Flavitalea sp. | reverse complement strand
TAACATCACTTGTTGTAACACCTTTCAATTGTACTTCGCTCCGGAAAGGATTCGGAAAGATCGAGAGCTTCCCGATGTTAGCAACGCCATTATTCAGGTAAATTATTTTGGTATAGTCCACTGAGCCATCCAGGTCTACAAGTTTCAACCGGTAATAGGCCCCGCCAGTCATCATTTGTCTGTCGCTAAAGGAGTAGTTGATGGTGTGAGGAGAATTTCCAGCAGCTTGTAAATCACCAACGTCTGAAAATGTTCGACCGTCTGAACTTCTTTGAACAACATATTTGTAACTGTTGATCTCAAACAGAGATGTCCAACGTAAAAGCACGGAGTTGTCTGTTTGGGCATGAGCCGTGAAGCTTTTTATTTTAATTGGAAGATTAGTGGGAGCCGCTACATTAGCGAAACAACCCGTATTTGTAGCTGTGGCGAGCGTTACAACATGAGTAGGTGTGGAATTACAATTATACAAAGGCAATCCCTCACCATTAGCATCCGTTTTTGGAAATGTGCCATCGGGATTGGGTAGGGTGATGTCAGTGGTATTGCTGAAAACCCGTATTAATGCGTTCGGAGGCATATTGAAAATAACAACCTGGCATATGTTACCAGGAAGAATGTAGGGAAAAGCAAAGCCGCCACCAGAAGGGCATTGAGCTTTCGCAGTAGATGCCCCCATGCTGAGCAAAACGACTGCAACGGAGTAGATTTTTTTCATTTGTGTAGTTTTATTTTGACGAAAGAATTACCTTTTTAAAATGGTGAAACACTATTTTAAATAGGATTGGTGGTTTGGGAGGTCTTTAATAGAGGAAAAAAGGATCAGTCTGTGAATGCCTGATAACAAGGTTAAAGTATCATTTCAGCGGTTGAATTGCTGTGGAGCTATGGCCGGCGCTGCCTTGTTTCTGAAATGATGAATATAAACCGCTGATTGATTAGGAATGTAGACTTCAATGTCATTGACGCTTCTTTTTGTGATTATAAACTAATTACGTTTAGGCTCAGGTTAGGGTAGAACCAAAGGCGGTGCTAAGCGAATATCGCTTATGTTAGCTTGAAGTCTTGTAAAGGATAGTTGGCCAGGGGTAGAAGTGCGAGATAAAAGTAAATAAAGTTTTTTAAAAACAAAATAGATTGAAAAAATTCTTTCCTTCTTTTCGCTTCCCAGAGCCGCTATCTCAATCTATCCAGGCTTTTTACCAGTTTATCATCTTTATAAATACCTCTGGCGGCAAGGACGAAAAAAATGATCATTACGACAGGCAACAAGGCTCCAATCTGATAGGAGCCACTAAGTATTTTGTTGGTTTCTTTGAATTCCTCAACCTTGACGTACTCGATAAATAGAAAAAGAATCGAGAAAATAATTCCCAGTACGGATAGCCGAAATTGCAATTTTCTATTCTTATATAAGAAAATACACAAAATTGCCAGCACTCCCAGCGCTATGATCAGAATGACGAGCAAGAAATTATCTGCTAACAAAAACGGTCTTTCGCTTCCATCAGCGAGTTTGCCAGTGTATAATGTCAGCGTATAAGTGGCAAAAGCAGTTAGAGCAACAATTAGCAGCCAGATTGATTGAATGCGTTGGATCATAAAACGTTTTTACCAGATAAAAGTAACAAATAGCTTGCGAATGCCTTCTGTACACTACGAGTTTAGAGTTTTTGCAGATTCGTATTAAGGGCGATAATAGGTACTATATTCGACGAAGTCAAATATGCAGAAATCGTTTCGGTAAAGAGGAATTTGATCTTCTTCATTCGTTTATTGGGTACAGCCTAACCTAGTTCGGGATACAAGGGAAACTGTTGCATAAAACTATTCACATTTTTAGCTAGCTTCTCGAGGAGTGCTTCATTACCCGCGCCCCGCAATGCCTCATCGATATAATTCACAACGGCACTCATATGCTCTTTTTTCATTCCTCGGGTGGTGATAGCCGGTACACCGACCCTAATCCCCGAAGTCACAAAGGCTGATTTGTCGTCAAAAGGCACCATGTTCTTATTTACAGTTATATCTGCTTTTCCTAATATCTGTTCTGCCTTCTTACCGCTTATATTCTTATTTCGAAGATCTATCAATAATAAGTGGTTGTCTGTTCCACCCGAGACGATTTCGTAGCCTTTCGACGTAAAGGACTGCGCCATTTCCTGTGCATTTTCAACGATCTGCTTCGCATATGCCGTGAATTCATCAGTAAGAATTTCTCCGAAAGCTATAGCCTTTGATGCAATCACATGTTCGAGAGGCCCACCCTGTATCCCGGGAAATACAGCCATATCTATCAGGTTACTCATCATCCTGGTATTCCCTTTGGTATCCTTTAGTCCCATGGGATTTTCACTATCATTTTTCATCATTATGATTCCACCCCTTGGTCCCCTCAGCGTTTTGTGCGTTGTCGACGTCACGAAGTGGCAATGTTCAAAGGGCGAACCAAGTAAGCCTTTTGCGATAAGTCCGGCAGGATGTGCCATGTCACACAAGACGAACGCGTTGATGGAATCGGCAATCTTTCTGATTCGCGCATAATCCCACTCCCGGCTATAGGCAGATGCCCCGCAAATGATTAGCCGCGGTTTTTCATCTCTGGCTACTTTTTCAAGCATGTCATAGTCTACCAGGCCGTTTTCCTTTTTTACTCCGTACGAAAGTGCCTGGTATAGTTTTCCCGAAAAGTTTACCGGAGACCCGTGGGTAAGATGTCCGCCCATACTTAGGTCAAGTCCAAGAATCTTTTCACCCGGCTGAAGGATCGCAAGCATCACGGCAGCATTCGCCTGTGCACCGGAATGGGGTTGGACGTTTGCATATTCGCAGTTAAAAACTTGTTTTATCCTATCGATAGCCAATTGCTCCGTCTGATCCACAATCTCGCAACCACCATAATATCTGCGGCCGGGATAACCTTCCGCGTATTTATTAGTCATCACATTTCCCATCGATTGAACAACCTGTAACGAAGCAAAATTTTCTGAAGCGATCAACTCAATTCCGCGTCGTTGTCTCTCTAATTCCTGCCTGATGAGATCAAAAACCAAAGCATCTTTTTGCATGTATGAATTTTACGTTGTTGTGTAAAGAATCGAAGTGTAAATGAGCCAGCCGCGCGGGAACTAAACTTATTAGTGAACTAGACTGGTCATAAAATCCCGGCAAAAATAAACATAGAGGACTTTCTTCCAAGTTTTTTATCGATCATTTAAAATTCCCTATTTTCACAACCGCTTTGTAAACACGTAGTGACCCTGTGTAGTTATGATTGGTAGCAACACCATGCTACCATAATGAGAGTGTCAAACACTAAAGAAATGAAAGCAATTATCCCGGTAGCTGGCGCTGGTACCAAGTTACGTCCCCATACTTATACACAACCCAAGGCCCTTATACCTTTAGCTGGAAAAACGATCTTAAGCATTATCGTTGACCAATTGAGAGAAGCCGGCATCCAGGATTTTATATTCATTGTGGGATATCTGGGAGATAAGATAAAAGATTACGTTGACGAAAAATATCCTGACCTGAATTCTCATTTTATCAATCAGAATGAGCGGCAGGGAATTGGCCATGCAATCCAGCTAACACGCAATATTGTAGGTGATGACGAAATCTTTATAGTTCTCGGGGACACTATTTGCGAATATAACGTTGCGGAAATCCTTGAGATGCCCCATTCAGTATTAGGCGTAAAACGCGTTGATGATCCACGGGACTTTGGTGTAGCAGAGATAGGTGATGACGGGTTTATCGCCCGCGTGGTGGAGAAGCCGCAGATTCCCAAGTCAAATATGGCATTGGTAGGAATCTACCGCATTAAGGAAACTTCAATGTTATTCGAATGCCTTGAAAATAATATCAAAAACCAGGTTAAGAGTCGGGGAGAGTTCAGTATCACCGATGCTTTGGAATGTATGATTGAAAAAGGGGCGTTCTTTAAATCCTTTAAGGTGTTGAATTGGTTCGATTGTGGCAAGAAGGATACCCTCCTGGTATCGAACGCAACATTGCTGAAAAAGTTTGGAGGAGTCATTTCACCCGAGCATAGCTTCGAGAATACTATCGTAATACCCCCGGTAAGCATTGCCACGGGATGCGATATTAAAAATTCAATCATCGGTCCCAACGTTACCATCGGTGAGCAAACAACCATTAATTATTCCATCATCAAGGATTCAATCATTGGATCATTTGCCGATCTGTACGACATCGTGCTAACCCAGTCCCTGATTGGAAGCGATACCGAAATTAAGGGCGAAAGCCGTAGCCTCAATATAGGAGATAACACCGAGATCGACCTTGGCGAATCATGATAAGTTCGCAAATATTTCCTCTCCGTTCCTTGTCGTGCGCAGTTTTTTACTGTAACTTTCTGCTGCAATGCAACATTTTTTATTACCGCGTTGTCCTTACTGATATTGCAGCAGTAAAAAATAGGTGATGAGTGAAGGAATTTTGAATCATTACTTTAAACCTGTGAAATGAGAATCTCAAAAAAACTCCTGGTAATGCTTACTGTATTACCCCTGGCGTTGATCACAAAAGCAAATCATGGTAAGGATGGGAAGACTGCGGAACCGGCTTTGCAAGGATCTGTTTCTGATGCAGTAACCAAAAAGCCTCTTCAGGGAGTTACAATTTCTATTACTTCATCTAAAATGCATGGCGAAAAAGAATTCGTTACTGACGCCTCTGGCACGTTCAAGGCTAACCAGATTCCCGCCGGCGAAGTCACGATTATTTTAGAAAAGAAGGGATATAAGACATACAGGCGTGAAGGAGTTATCCTGAAACCAGGTATGAGCATTAAATTGAATTTTGATATCAAATCCGAAGATGAAGACAGTGAGGTATTTCATCCTTTATTAAGAATGATGGAAGGAGGGTAAAACTAATTACTTATAGATTAAAAAAGCGATCCGCCAGCTGGCGGATCGCTTTTTTAATTAGCATTCCAAAATTGCAAGGCTGAGAACAACCCCGCGTTACACATAAGAAAAAATTGTTAGTCAGAATCAATATTGATGTCGCCGTTCTGTTTTTTAATTGTTAGCGTTTCTTTCCGGAAATACTTTTTATACTTTTTGGTTATTTCCTTTGATTGTATTTTCCCGTTTATAGAAAGTTCGCCGCCCCTATATTCGATGGTATAATCTTCCCTGGTATTCAGGAGACCTTCTTTTTCCAAGTTGGAGATCATCTCCTGGTAACGTTTCAATTCTTCTTTAGCTTTATCAATCTCACCATACGCTTTTGTCATCGTCTCATTCATATCAAACTTTTCAGCTTTTAGCTCATCTTCTATCTTAGCAATTTCCTTTTTTGCTTCTTCGAGTTCTGCATTAACTTCCTTCATATCAATGTTCTTTACTTCTTCCATTTCCCTCCGCCAATCCTGCTTTTTCATTTGTTCGTCAACTATGTTCCGCGTCCTTTTCAGCTCTTCTTTTATTTTCTCCTTATCGATTTTCGAGATGTCGTTTCCTACAGCTCCAAGCTCACGCTCAATTTTATCGAAATCAATTTTGTTGAGCGAAGCCTGTATTTCTCTTGTGATTTTATCCATATCAACTTTGCTGATCCCTTGTTGCGCTTCCCTCCGGATTCTTTCAAGGTCAATGTTCTTCATCGCCTGTTGCAGGTCCTGTTGAACCTTATCCCAGTTGTTAGTCTTTAATTCGTCCAATTGTTTCATGGCATCGTCTAGCTGTCGTAGTTCTTTGTCGAGATCCTTCTCATTTTTTGTCTTTTCTTTCGCTGGAATAGTGTCATTTTTCTCGCCAATTTTATATGCCCCATTCGCCGAGCCCCCGACCCAGGAAATCAAACTAAAGGATGCGATCAAAATGCCAGCTCCTGCGACGAAAACGAGGGACCAGCTCGGGATGTAAATTTTCATGTCTATATTTTAAATGTGACTAATACGATGGCCTTCGTATAAAAATACGACGGATTTCGTAAAATGTTGCGCGGCCATTATTTTTTTGTAAGATTTTGTACAATTTCTTACGTGAGCGGAAAAAATGCTGTATATACGGGTTCCCATTTGATCCCACTATGTTTGAGTAGGGTTATCCCGTTCGCTACAAAACAGGCATGGTATGTTTTGCTCTTAAAATACTCCCACGCTTCGGTAAAATCCTTTTTATGTAGATCTCTATTGGCGATAGTAATGTGAGCATGAAAGAAACGCGTTTCGTCCTTGATAGGAAAAATGTTATTTTTTGACAAATGTCTTTCCAAATCGACCTGCAGCAAACGAAGAAGCTCGGAATCTTCAACGTGAACAAAAATTACGCGAGGCGTAAAACAGTCGAAATTTTTCAGATTTATAAGAACGCTTTCTCGCGTAGAAGTGAATTCATTGATCGTTTTTCCCAGGATCGATTCCAAATCCGTTTTCATCCAAAATGGACTGATCAAAGTAATATGAGCAGGTGATTTTAAAGCTACGGTGCAACCAAAACGATCTCTCATGAAATGCTTCCACTGCATCACGTCTTCATTGATTGCGTCGGGAGCCAGGAGGGCGATATAATACATCGCGTTATTCATTCGTCTTCAGGCTAGATGGTAATTGTTTGCAGCGAATTCCAGGACATGCCACGGCCGACAAAGGTGAGAGACAAATGCTGCAATGGTTTTTGATATTCCTTTGCTGCACGGCAAAAGTATCAGGAAGATCAGCTTCTTTTGAAAGCCCATTTCATCATTTCCTTCCAGGATCCTTTTTTACCATACATGAGTATTCCGGTGCGGTATATCCTTCCTGCAAGCCAGGTACAGAACAGGAAGAACAAAATCAGAAGTGCCATTGACAAAAGTAATTCTGACCATGGCACACCAAATGGGATCCTGCCCAACATTACGATAGGAGACGTAAGCGGAAACAGACTGCCGAACAGTGCCAGTCCGCTGTTTGGGTCCTGGATCGCCTTTGTAAGCATAACAAAACCAAGGATAATTGGCATCATCACAGGAAAAACCAGCTGTTGCGCTTCCTGCTGATCTTCGCTGACGCTGCCGATAGCTGCAAAAAGCGAAGCGTACATTAAGTATCCACCAAGAAAATAAAACAGAAAGCAAAAGAGCAACAAGCCTACTGGAATTGATTGAAGCCCTTCGGTTATTTTTACGATCATGTTTGAATCTGTCGACATAGGCACTCCCGTGGGACCTGTTTGGGGTATTTGTCCTGCCAGGGTTGGAAACAACAGCGGGATTGTGAACTGAAGCAAACCGATCAGAATAATCCAGATAATAAATTGGGTAATACCAACTGCTCCTATGCCAATGATTTTTCCCATCATCAACTGAAAAGGCTTCACCGAACTTATGACAACCTCAGAAATGCGATTTGTTTTTTCTTCCATCACGCCACGCATTACCATGCTTCCATAAATGAGCAATATCATATATATAAGTATGCCCGCTGCGAAGGCGACCGCGTAAGCCACCCCCTCAACGCTCTTTTTTTCGCCATCGCTCGAATCGAGGGTGTTTTCAATAGTCACATTTGAATTAATCGATTCATATTTCTGCGGATCGATATTTTCATTTGAAAGGCGTTTGCGCTCGATCGCCTTATCAACCTCGTCTTCAATTTTATTTTTAACATTCAGGCTTACTGCTGATTTGCTATGTAATTGTATGTTTTTAGGTTCGTTAATGTTAATTGGAGGTATATAAAGAAGCGCTGAGTATCCTTTATCGTGGTATTTTTTTTTGAAAGACGGTGCGGTTTCGTTTTTGATAAGATCGTATGTAACTGATTCTTTGTTATCGGATTCAAATCCACCATCAAAAAGATTGGCCTCATCAATTACCGCTATCGTTTCCTGATCACTTGTGTCGCTCACTGCCACCGCTATAATAGCAGCATAAAAGCCAATGATCACAAGAGGTACCAGTATGGTGGTCAACAAGAACGACCTTTTTCGTACCCTCGTTAGATATTCTCTTTGTATAATCAATAAAATCTTGTTCATAGTTACATTAGGAGTTTAGCGTTTGAAACTGCCTGCTTACAGAGGTCCCTTCTACCAGCCTTATGAAAATATCATTTAGCGAAGGGAGTATTTCATTGAAGGCAGTAACGTTAACGTCCTGCTCGATAAAAAATCTAAGTACGTCATTCGGCTTATAGCCTTCATTAATTTTCACAAGAAGTCCGCCATTTTGCTGACCAATAACCTCGAATAATGCAGATGAAATATGTTGAGGTGTTTCTTCAAGACCAACGTGAAACAAGTTCTCCTTGAACTGTTGTTTTACCTCGGCCACGCCGCCATCTAATATTTTTTGACCTTTGTTCATGAGGATGATATGATCACATATCTCCTCTACCTGCTCCATTCTGTGTGTACTAAAAATAATGCTGCAGCCTTTTTTCGCCAGATGATATATTTCATCTTTTATGAGATTTGCGTTTACCGGATCAAGTCCGCTGAACGGTTCATCAAGTATGATGAGCTTTGGCTCGTGCAGGACGGTGGTAACAAATTGTAACTTTTGACTCATCCCCTTACTAAGGTCTTCTACTTTCTTATTCCACCAACTCTCCATTCCGAATTTTATAAACCATTCTTTTACTTTCCTTGTTGCATCTTCTTTCCGTAGCCCTTTCAGTCTTGCGAGGTAAATAGCTTGCTCCCCGATTTTCATCTTCTTGTATAAACCCCTTTCTTCTGGCATATACCCGATGCGGGTGACATCATCTACGGGATCGAATCTTTTTCCATTCAAAAGAATCTCGCCGTCATCCGGGAAAAAAATACCGGTAATCATTCTTAATAAAGTGGTTTTGCCAGCTCCATTAGGTCCAAGTAAACCAAAGATGCTTCCCTGTTCCACGGTGAAGCTTATATCATCCACGGCCTTTTGGGTAGCATAGTACTTTTTAAGATGGTTAACCTCTAGAATTTTCATGTGCTCAATTTTTGTTGCGCTAATTGACGCTAATTGTAACGATTTAACACTAATGCGTTTTTGGCCTTGTCATTAGAGATATTAGTTACTGACCACGCTCCGTCGCAAGCGTTCAAGTTACTGATTTGTAAATATTCGCGAACGATATTATGGCAAATTGTATAAACCTGTCATTAGTATCAAAAAGATAGGATTTATTACAGAGTATTAGTAATCTCGTGCAAAGATTCAGATTTACTGTTATTTTGTCGATCTAAAAAAGATTACTATGCGGAAAGCGGCCTTTCCTGGAGCTTTGCTATTTGTGTGGGCGTTGCTAAGTAGTTGGGGCTTTTTGGTTCATCGGACGGTAAACCAACTTGCGGTATATGAATTGCCGAAAGATTTGAGAGTCTTTTTTTATGTCAACATGGATTACATCGTGCGGCATTCCGTTAGACCGGATCTTCGGCGAAATGAAGATTCAACTGAAGACAAGAAACACTTTATCGACTTTGAAGCTTTCGGAGATTCAGCCGCATGGAAAATGCCATTTGCCTGGAACGACGCTTTGAAACTGTATACAAGGGATACATTGTTAGAATACGGCTATGTACCCTATCATATTATGGCTGTAAAGGAACGATTGACGAACGCATTTAGAAATCACATTAAAGACAGCATTTTATTTTATGCGGCCGATATTGCACACTACATCGGTGACGCCCATGTTCCTCTTCATACCACTCTCAACTATGATGGTCAATTAACTAACCAGAAAGGATTGCATAGTTTATGGGAAAGTTTTGTACCGGAGATCGAACTTGACCAGTTTGATCTGCGAAGCAGACATACTGCAAACTATTTGAAATATCCGGAGCGGTCTGTTTGGAATGCTTTGAGGCAGGCTTACGATTTAACTGCAGATGTTTTTCTTCAGGAAAGGGAAGTTTCTAAACAATTCAACGATTCAACAAAGTATAGAATACAGATCCGCAGGGGCAAAGAAGTAAAAAGTTATAGCACTGAGTTTGCAAGAGCATATAGCAACCGTTTGGGCAAAACTATAAACGGGCAATTACTCAGATCAGCAGACCTTATTGCTGATTTTTGGTATACAAGCTGGGTAGACTCAGGCAAGCCCGACATCGGAACGTTACTTACAAGCCCTGTAACTGATTCGCAAAACAAATCTTTGAAATTGGAGTGCAAAGCCTTCCGCAAGAATAAACTTGTCACAGGGAAATTATTAATAGCAAAGAACAACTCAGGTGGAGCGACTCAGTGAAGATTTTCGATAATCTTTTGCGCCACTTTTTCTCCATCCATGGCAGCGCTGACAATTCCACCTGCATAGCCTGCTCCCTCGCCACATGGATAAAAGGCGTTTAAACCTGGATGCTGAAATGAATGATCCCTGGGAATGCGAACAGGCGACGATGTTCGGGACTCTGTTGCAACAACTACTGCTTCATTTGTAAAATATCCTTTCATTTTTTTGTCGAATTCTGCAAAGGCTTTGTTCAGGGCATTGTACACAAACGGAGGTAATACACTATCAAGGCATGTAGTATGAATTCCTGGAACATATGAACAATCTGGTAGTGTCGTAGAAATTTTTTTTTGAACAAAATCAATCATCCGTTGCGCTGGTGCTACAAATCGGCCTCCTCCAGCTTTATAGGCTTTTTTTTCAATGGCTTGCTGAAAATACATGCCGAGCAAAGGTTCATCATGCAGTACGTCCGAATATTGCGGATGTTTTTTTAAATATTGATATATTTCTTTTTGTGATATCGCCACCACAATGCCGGCATTAGCGTAAGGATTATTTCGTTTCGATGGAGACCATCCATTTACTACAAGCTCTTCGGGGGCGGTGGCAGCCGGTGCTATGATGCCACCCGGGCACATGCAAAAAGAAAAAACGCCTCTGTCATTCACTTGTTGAACAAGGTTGTATGATGCAGGAGGTAAGGATTCGCCTCTATTCAATCTATGATATTGGATGCTGTCAATGAGACTCTGCGGATGTTCAATTCGAACGCCTAATGCGAATGACTTCGACTCAATGGAAATCTTTTTGTTGTACAACAGGTGAAAAATATCCCGGGCCGAGTGACCAGTCGCAAGAATAGTAGAGTCTCCATAATAACTATCACTTGTTTGTGTTTTTACACCTTTTAAAACATTATTCTCAATAATAAAATCTACCACCTTTTGGTTAAAATGGCACTGCCCGCCACAACTTTCGATGGCATTACGCATCGAGGTAATGATATGCGGCAATTTGTTTGTGCCAATATGTGGGTGTGATTCAACTAAAATTTTTTCTTCTGCCCCAAATTGAACAAACAAGTTGAGAACTCGGTTGATATCGCCGCGTTTCGTGCTTCTTGTATATAATTTACCATCGCTATATGTTCCTGCACCGCCTTCTCCAAAGCAGTAGTTGCTTTCCGGATTAATAATGCCATTTTTATTTAATTCAGCCAGGTCTCTTCTTCTTGACCTGACATCTTTTCCTCTTTCAAGAATTACAGGCCGAATCCCATTCTCCAGGAGTTTCAAGGCAGCGAACAAGCCAGCCGGTCCTGAACCGATGATAATGACCTTGTGTTTGGCGTGTGTAACATCACGCAGATTAATTTTTTTTATCTCACCTCGAATAAATGGTTCATTAATAAATGCAACAACTGTAAGGACAACCCACGGCTGTTTGCTCCTTGCATCGATTGATTTTTTTAGAATGTTTAGTCCGGAGATTGATTGAACAGAAACATCGAGATGCGCCCCAACATACTCTTTTATCCGATCAATCGAACTGGCGTCGGAAGGTGGAAGCTTTAATATCAATTGTTGTTGCATGGAGTCAGGCAGTTAACCCAAAGTCCTTGAATAAAATTTGAAGTACTCTGAAACTGGTGCAAAGTAATAAAATACAAGTAACGTATTTGTCGAAGAAATTTTTGCACTCCAGGACGATACAACTAAGTGCTATTTTTCTTTTCGCCGGAAGGTTTTTGGACAAAAATTTGATATGCAATGAGGAGGCTTAAGGTATGTTTATTTTGCGTATAAGTAAAACTCTGTACAAAAATTTTTTTTTGAATCTCGGGCAAAAAAATAAACCGGGCAATAAGTACATCGTATGAAATAATTTGTACCTTCAATTGCATCTCAAAATTTAAGTATGAAGAAACTGTTTTTGATAACCCGGTTATTTTTTTCAATCTTCATACAAGCTTCCCGCAAAATCGCATATCAACCACAAACAGCACAATTACCCGGTTTCAGCACCAGTTTAAATCAACAGCAGAATTTTGTACGTGGGTTACACACTTTTTTATTTCGAAAGCTGGTTACAGCGATTTAAAATTTTTATCGCTGTAGTAATTAAGAGTGGTATATGTCTAATATCGAGATCAAATCATGTGCAAAAACTGCATCATAATTTCTTTAATGCCTCAGAAAAAACATAATCAAAGTCACGTTTAATTATTAGTCGAATAAAGAGTGAATAAAAAATTTTTTTTTCAACAAAAAATTTTGATATTCGTCCCCCTGCGAAACTTTTGAGAGAGAAAAGGCAACTTCCGTGAATCTGGTCTAGCAAAAAATTTTAACTCAACGTAAATTGGTGATCTTATAAAATGGCAAAGTCTTTTGATAAAGTTTGGAGCAATTGTTTGGAAGTTATTAAGGACATTGTCGAGTGGCAACATTTCAAAACATGGTTTGAGCCAATTAAGCCGGTAGAATTAAAAGGTAATATCCTTGTCATTCAAGTTCCAAGTCAGTTTTTTTACGAATACCTCGAAGAACATTACGTCAATTTACTTGCAAAAACGTTGCGAAGAGTTTTAGGCAAGGACGCACAATTAGAATATCGGATCATGGTTGATAGTGGCAATCATCAAAGCAAACCCCTTACTATGGATGTTCCAGCCCACGGGTATAAAACTTTTTCAAACAATGAAATGGACTTTCCCCTTGTAATTAATAACCCTGTTAAGAATCCTTTCGTAATTCCTGGTCTGAAAAAAATGCAGATCGACTCCCAACTAAATCATATTTATTCTTTCGACAATTTTATAGAAGGCGACTGTAACCGGGTTGCTCGACGGGCTGGCAAGACGGTCGCTGAGAAACCGGGAGCGAGTTCGTTCAATCCATTGGTTCTTTATGGCGGCGTTGGGCTGGGTAAGACTCACTTAGGTCAGGCAATCGGAAATGAAACAAAGCGGATGCATCCAAATAAAGTGGTGTTGTATGTTAGTTCCGAAAAGTTTATCAATCAATTCCAGGATCATGGCCGTAATAATGCAATAAATGATTTTATTCATTTCTACCAGATGGTTGATGTGCTGATTATTGATGACGTTCAATTCTTCAATCGGGCTGAAAAGTCGCAAGATGCCTTGTTTGCTATCTTCAATCATTTACATCAAAGTGGAAAGCAATTAATACTGACATCTGATAAATCGCCCAAGGATCTTGAAGGCGTTCAGGAGAGGTTGCTAAGTCGTTTTCGATGGGGACTCAGTGCGGATTTGCAAATTCCAGACTATGAAACGCGCATAGATATACTCGAGAGGAAAATGAAGAACGATGGTTTGGAAATGCCAAGAGAAGTTGTAAAATATCTTGCGTATAATATCAATAGTAATGTGCGCGAACTGGAGGGTGCGCTGATATCATTGTTGGCACAATCTTCGCTGAATAAGCGCGAAATTGACCTCGATTTGGCAAAGAGAGTGCTACGTAATTTTGTGAAGACTAGCAGTAAGGAAATCACCATCGATACCATTCAAAAGATGGTATGCGAGTTCTTCGATGTGCCTTATGATAAACTATTGCAGAAAACCCGCAAGCGGGAAATCGTACAAGCACGACAAATCACGATGTACCTGGCTAAGGCATTCACTAAAAATTCACTCAAAACGATCGGTGAACACTTTGGCGGCCGTGACCACACAACGGTAATCCACTCCTGCCAAACCGTGAAAGATTTGATGGATACCGACAGCACCTTTCGCGAAAGTGTAGTAGAACTGCAACAAAAAGTTCAATTGGCCGCGATGTAACCTAACCCTGGACGAATAAATTATTATCCCATTCATTGAATGGGATTTTATTTTACTAGCAGTGCTAACCGGGCTTCGAATTTTTTATTCGCTTTCTTTTTTTATCTATAATGATATAAATCACCAGAGTAACAAGAGAGGCAGCAGCTATCCAGATCAGCGCTTTGAGTATTTTGCCATTTTTGCCATAGATCGAGAGTAGAATTATTAAAGGCGATATCCCACCAAGCGTTGCAAGAATATACTTCTTGTAACTCATTTTCAGGAGACCTGCAACAATACTGAGCGAATCGTTGGAAAATGATGAAATCCGTGTGATCGCAATTGCGGGGATTCCGTAATCCCTTACAAATGCGGTTGTTTTTTGTTGTGCTTTTTTGCTCAGAAGTTTGTTTACGGTTACTGGTCCAAGATATCTTCCTATCATGAATCCGACAGATGAAGAGGCGAAGACGCCAGCTAAAGAGATGACGGCCCCCCAAAACGGGCCATAGCTTATAATAGCAACAATCATCACAAATACATTTGGCACCACAAAAAGAAACATCTGAACTACCATCACCAAAATCAGAACAACGGGACCTGCTAACCTGAACTGGGCTACCCATCGTTGAATTCTCGCCTGATCATTACTGGTAAGCACATCAAAACCTACTTTCATAAAGTTCTGAAAAGACGGTATAAGGAAGTAACAGGCAACGACAACAGCCAGAAGAGAGAATGAAATGATAAGTGGTAATTTTTTCATCAGGTCTTTTGCATCGTTAAGGCTTGAAATTAAGAAGTATGTTTTTATTAGAACTGTAGTCTGCTTCACGTCAGATAAAATGATTCGGAAGTACGGAGAGTTATTATCAATTGCCCTGGTATTCCTGGCGGCAAGCTGTACTGTTTCCGAATTCATTTGTCATACCAGGGCAAAAAAACAGCCCCTATAATTTTAATATAGGAGCCATTGTGTGTCGGGAAGACGTTAGAAAAATTCGAACCTGTTTATCAAGGATTTAGAGGTAATTGTGAACTTTTTGAAGTAATTGGCTCCTTTTTGCGGGGTCAATGGTCCGATTAGTCCTCAAACAGCTTTTGAAAACGCTATTTTTGTACCCTGCATTTTACCTTTTTTAAAACCCAACATTTCTACCATTGCTAAGTAATCAATAATTTGTTTACTACCTGATCAGGTTTATAAAGAAGATCAGGTTTATAAACAATTGGCAAATCCACCTGTCAATCACAGTTCCGCTTCTGCAGATTTAAAAGATGTTGAAAGAGTTTGTCAGGTATGTTTTAGGTCAGACTTATTCACAAAAGTTGTAACAGTGGTACTTGGGTCTAGTCATAATACAATAAATTAGTTAGATAAGTATGGAAATAGGAATAGACAGTTTTGCTTCGGCTATGTATGGAAGCAACACCCTTAGCGGTGTGGATGCAATGGAGCAATTACTGGAAAGGATTGCCTTTGCCGACGAGGTCGAATTGGACATTTTCGGCATTGGCGAACATCATCGGAAAGAATTTCTCGACTCGGCAACGGCTGTGATTCTGGCAGCAGCAGCCGCACGAACCAAACGCATTCGTCTAAGCAGTGCAGTCACCGTTCTTAGTGCCGCAGACCCTGTTCGGGTTTATCAAAACTTTGCAACGCTTGACTTGATTTCTAAGGGCAGAGCAGAATTAGTAGTTGGGCGGGGCTCTTCTATTGAAGCCTATCCATTGTTTGGGCTCAGTCTAAACGACTATGATGCGCTCTTTAAGGAAAAATTAGAACTCTTGCTTAAAATACGTGATCAGGAATTTGTAACCTGGTCGGGCAAATTTCGCCCTTCACTAAACAATCTACCTGTTTATCCCCGTTCCTTACAGGAAAAACTTCCGGTGTGGCTTGGTGTAGGCGGTACACCGGAATCTTTCGTAAGGGCTGGCACTTTGGGGTTACCACTTATGGTAGCGGTTATTGGTGGTGAAACACATCGGTTCCGCCCTTTGATTGACTTGTACCGAGAGGCGGGTCGCAGGGCAGGATTTACACCCGACCAATTAAAGGTTGGCTTGCATTCGCCTGGCTATGTTGCTAAAGATACCGAACAAGCGATCAAGGACTACTACCCTGGTTACGCAGAGCTATGGACAAAACTAGGGCGGGAACGTGGTTGGCCCGCCGTAACTAAGTTTCAGTTTGATGCACTTGTCGCACAAAAGGGCGTATTGGTGGTGGGAGGTCCGGAACAGGTAGCTGAAAAATTAGTGCGCCATAGCGAAGCCCTTGGCGGCATTGATCGATTTACATTTCAGATGGATAACGCAGGACTAACCCATGAACAATTAATGAATTCTATAAAACTTATTGGCACAAAGGTTATTCCTTTGACAAAAGCAATTATGGACAAGTAACTGGGATAAAGGTTGATTTATAAACCTCATCAAAAAGAAATAGAGGCAGTTCCTCTGAAAGTTTTTATGGAATGCCAAACCTGCGGTACTGGTTATACCGGGTATATAGTAAAGAAAAAAAACCTGTGGTATTAC
>DAINQQ010000116.1:0-16594 GCA_036742645.1 Flavitalea sp. | reverse complement strand
ATCCTTACGATGAAGAACGATTAAAGGAGGTGATCCAAATTGCAGGCCTTCATGAACTCATGAATATTTTTCCGGAAACCCATGAGAAAATTATTATGGAAAATGGAAGAAACCTGAGTGGAGGTCAGCGTCAAAGGATCGCGATTGCAAGAGCCCTATATAAGAACGCGAAAGTCATTTTGCTGGACGAGCCTTTTAATGAATTAGATGAAGCAACTGAGCTTAGCTTTCTATCGCATTTCAAATCTTTAGCCCAAGACGGGAAAATAGTAATATTGATCACTCATAATAAATCGAGCTTTTCATACTGCAACAAAATGATCTCACTGGATGAGCACACCTCGTAAAACGCTTGTAATTCTAACACCAGCTTTTCCGGGTAGTGAGTCGGAAACGGTGTGGGTTCGGCCGAAACAATTATTTGTAAGAAAATTACAGGAAAATTTCCCTTCCCTTCAAATCATTATTCTTTCATTTAATTATCCCTTCCATACGTCTGAATACCGATGGCGCGGCATCAGTGTATTTGGTTTCAACGGCATGTATACCCGCAAACTAAAACGTTTGTTTCTGTGGGTCAGAGTCTGGAGAAAATTAAAAGAGCTCAATAAGCAGGTGCCCCTCTTAGGCATTTTCAGCTTCTGGTGTGGCGAGTGCGCGCTGGTTGGAAAAAAATTTGCCGATCGTTACGACTTAAAACATTTCATCTGGATCTCAGGGATGGATGCAAAAAGAGAAAACAAATTGATGAGGTGGATAAGGCCGGATGAAAATGAACTGGTTGCTATGTCATTTTTTTTGCGAACTGAGTTTCAAAAAAATCACTTGGTAAGGCCGAGATATGTCATACCGATTGGCATTGATCCGTTCGAGTATGGTGACTTCACGGCAGACAAGGACATAGACATTGTCGGAGTCGGTACATTAAATCCTTTCAAACAGTACGACATTTTTATCAATATCATCAAGGACATAACTGCCTCCTTTCCTGAAGTGAAAGCAGTAATCTGTGGAGAAGGTAACGACAGACCGAGGCTTGAATCAATGATCAAAGAATTTAGATTGGAGAATAATATTTCGCTGACGGGACTAATTCCTCATTCTGATGTATTGAATTTGATGCAGCGAAGCAAGCTATTTCTACACCCTTCCTCTTACGAAGGCTTTGGAGCTGTTTGCCTGGAGGCTCTATACGCCGGCGCATTCGTGATTAGTTTCTGTGATCCTATGCACCTAAGTGTTGACCGTTGGTACATCGCAAAAAATCCCGGGGAGATGAAAAACAAAGCATTGGAAATTTTAGAGAACAACGATACCGTTCCGAAATCAGTTTTGTTATATTCAATGGACGATACTGCTACCGCGGTAATGAAATTATTTGAACATTAGCCGGTGATTTGTAGAATTACAAATCGTCTTTCAATTGAAAAGCAACCTCCCTTCATCTTAAAATCGTTCAGAAGCGTTTATATTTACTATTCTGTGGACAATGTAAATTCGGTAACACTACAATATGCCTATTGCTGGTGACAACGACAGGTTCAATGCAATTGAACAAAATATTTCCTATTACAACGAAGTGGCCCGCAGCTATGATTCCATAATGGAACAGGACCAGTCGAATAAAGTTGTGCGGCAAAAGGTTAGGGAGAAATTTTTGTCCGTTGTCAAACCAGGATCCGTACTCGATTTTGGAGGCGGTACGGGTCTGGATCTTGAGTGGCTGACGGAGTTGGATTACCAGGTATTTTTTTGTGAACCGTCTCCCGGTATGAGAGAAAAAGCAATTCATTACAATGAAAGCACATTGCACAGCCCAAATGTGATTTTCATGGACACAGCGAAAACCGATTTCACAAACTGGCATGCCGATCCTCCATTCGCAACGAAACTTGATGCAATCCTTTCCAACTTCGGAGTGCTTAATTATATTCCGGATATCAGGTCTTTGTTTAATAATTTGGCGGCGGTGCTAAAACCAGGCGGACATTTTATATTTCTTATTCTGCACCTGAACTTTAAAAAGAGATTACGATGGCATCGTCGTAATGCAATACAATCGTTGATTTTCGGAAGTACGTTTAAAATGTATATTCCGTTCAAAGAAAATAAACAGACCGTTTTCGTGCATACTCCCACGCAGATTAGAAAAGCCTGCAACGACTATTTCGAGTATTATGAACATGAAATTCTGAAATCATTCGACTTTACTCTAATACACCTCATCAGAAATGAAAAGCCTTGTCAGGAAATGGTTAATGGGTGATACGGTTTTTAGCGAATACTCGAAAATCACCGCTGGTGATGACCTGACTCAAAAAGTATGGCTAAAGGCGGAAGACGGGATTATAGAAGTGTCGCCAAATCATTGGCTTCTATGTATTGAACCGATTATGTATGGCGTATGGCTTGAAAAAAAAGCCTGGATACATCTTGAGGAGAAAAAAGAATTCATCATGTATCTCGGTGGTAATCTCACCAGCAACAGCAAGATTCACGAGCCAGAAGCAGTACTCACTCTTGAGCTGTTTGATCGTATTGAAGAAAGCAAGGGAACCCTTCTGTTACTGAAGCTAAAAAAAAGTCGTCTCCATCAACTTAGCTTCATCAGACGGTATCTTATCTTTTTTAGATATTACAAAAAGGATGGCCTGACATTCTCCAGGTTTAAGGCTTTCGTTTCAGCCTATTCTTATCCAAGGCGTATTCGTGTGGTGTCATTCAGGAAGGATAACTATTATAATATTTTTCCCATGGACCTATTGGGTGATATGGCGCAATCTAAAAGATATGTTTTTGGACTCCGCCATACGAATGTAGCATTAAAGATGATTTTGAAAACTGGCAGATTGGTGGTTTCGGAAGTGCCTCGTGAATTTAAAGATACAGTCTACGCCCTGGGCAAGCATCATAGCGGCAGCCCTCCTTCCATTGATTCATTGGCTTTTAAAGTGACTGAAAGCAAAAATTTTAAATTTTATGTTCCCGAGTGGGTAGAGAGTTATAAAGAGGTTAGAGTAATAAAGAGCATTAACATGGGTAGCCATATGCTACTTTGGGGAGAGGTCATCGACGAAGACAGACTAAAGGAGCCCTCAGCACATTTGTTTCTGGTTCATTTTCTGCATTATCTCCATCAAAAAAATATAGGTCGCGGGTACTTGCAGGTTTAACTAAGCGAATTGACCTCAACCAACTGCAATAGTTATGACCGTCATTTTTCAACAAGCTTAAATGCATTCTCAATAACCACTTCCGGACTTATTCTCGCCAGGCACCGTATATCTCCCATTCGGCAGACAGAACCCATACAGTTACCACAAGGCAAATCGGATGAATCAAAAAAGAAACTGCGCTTCCCTAACGGTCTTGACCAATCGCTTCGAGTACTTCCAAATAAAGTGAGCGTGGGAATACCTGAAACCCAGGCCATGTGCATCAATCCGGAATCTTCCGATAACACGAGGGATGAATGTTGTAAAACGGCGAAAGCTTCCGAGGGGCTCGTTTGACCAACAAGATTGATAAACCGTTCTCCCAGATGCTGACTCAAAAAATCGGCTTTCTCAGCTACCGCGCTTGTTCCAAGCATAAGAAATTTTGTTTGAGGATATCGCTGTAACCACAATTCTGAAAACCGAACATAGTTGTGTACTGCCCAATTTCGTGTTTCAAAAAAACCGGCAGGGTTTAAGACGACCAGCGTATCTTTTTCGGACCAGCCTTTTTTCCTGAGGATAGATTCTCCTTTGAGCGGATCTTTTAATTTGAATTGACTATTCATTGATATGTTTCCCAGGCCCGTGGCCTCAATAGTAATCCGGTTTCTCTCTCCGGCCGCTATCGGTGAATACTTATCGAATTCAACCCATGCTTTCGGAGAGATTGACCTCCTGACGATTTTACTGACCAATGTATTTTGCAGGTCGATGACTACATCATATCGTCGCATCACTAAAGTTGGTAACAAAAGAAAAGTGCTAATAAGTTGTCTCTTGTGATTGCGTCCTCCTCCAATTGAATAGACCTTATCAAATAAGTGAACGCTTTTCGGAATATCTTCCGTTTCAGTTCTTGTTAGAAAATCAAATTTGGTTGAAGAAGGTAATGAATGACGAAGATGCTGCAGATAAGGAAGGGTAATGACAACATCTCCCATAGCCTGTAAGCGAATGACAAGGATCCGTTTCGGCGGTGATGATGACGTCCATGGCTTACCGGGGATATTCATGAATGACTTGATTTTTCAGTCATACAATTCAAAACTTTAAGAATATTATTGCAGTATCAACCCACATTTCAATCAAGGTCATTGGCGGCAATATCCGCTTTTTTACAGAAATACGAAACAAGCAGTGATAAAAACCAAATTCATTAGATTAGTAACCGGTTTCCTTTTTCGCACGTACATTTCTCTCCTGTGTTAAATGTAAATATCCGCATGCTTAATAATCAAAAGATCGTTGTTGTTTTGCCTGCTTACAATGCCGCATTGACACTCGAAAAGACTTTCAATGAGATTCCACTGAGCATTGTTGACGATGTAATTCTTGTGGATGATTTTAGCACAGATACAACATTGGAAATCGCAAAAAAGCTCGGAATAAAGCATATTATCACCCACGATAAAAATAAAGGCTACGGAGGGAATCAAAAGTCATGCTATGGTAAAGCGTTGGAACTCGGGGCTGATATTGTAATTATGCTTCACCCCGATTATCAGTACACTCCCAAATTGATTTATGCCATGAGCAGCCTGATTGCCGAAAAAATTTACCCGGTTGTACTTGGCTCACGGATCCTGGGTAAAGGCGCAATCAAAGGCGGAATGCCGAGATACAAATATGTTTCCAATCGACTGCTCACCTTTATCCAGAACCTGTTGATCGGCCAGAAATTAAGTGAATACCATACCGGGTACCGTGCTTTCTCGGCTGAGGCTTTGAGAAACATCCGCTTCATGCAAAATAGCGACGATTTTATTTTTGATAATGAAATGCTGTCACAGATTGTCATGAAAGGATATGAAATTGCAGAAATAACCTGCCCGACCCGATATTCAAAAGAAACGTCCAGCATTAATTTCAGTCGCAGTATTACTTACGGTGTGGGGGTCATTAGGGTTTCCATCATCCATCGAATGCATAGGTGGGGATTAGTAAAAGGAAGGATATATTAAAGTGGCTTCATCGCGCAGTTATGGCTCCTCAGGAACAAATCGTGGATAGAAATTCGAATGCACAGGACGCATTCCTCTGGGAACGCCTGGTGCCAGCTGAAACATGTTTTCTATCCACAAATCATCCCTAACGGGATGTTAGCGAACCAAAACTTCTCCCATATGCATCTCTAAGCGAAAGTATTTTTTGGTTCGGAGGCTTCAATTTGATGGTAAGATTTTAAAACGTTCTTCTTAAAGCTCCGTTATTTCATACAGGTAGAGGTTACCGCCCTTTTCAATAGCACCTGTTCTTTTATCTATAACGACCACCTGGTATTCTTTGAACAATTTCTCATCTGCCCGGTGGAGCATCTCGGGCGAGCCAGTGGAAATCATATAAATCTTGTCAAGCTTTTCTTTTTCAAAAAGATTTTTTACTCCTTCGAAATACCTGAATGGTTTCTTCAAGGCATTCCCCAGCTCCGGCCCCCACAAAACAAAAGACATTTCTCTCTGGACATCGATGCAGTAAATTGGTCTATCGGCAAAGGCAGAAATTGTATTCATTGCCCAGTAATCTGTGACCATTTTTTCACCTGGAGCTGGTGTTCTCAACAGCTCTGTCACCTTGCTGGCATTTGAAAATGGCAGGCGGATATCTTTTGCCGCCATAAGAAGACCCGTGATCACCTGCACTATCAACAAACTATTTGCAAACAATCGTCGTTTTCTTGTAACAGGAACTTCGTAACAGTACAGCCAATACGCGATCACAAAACCGATGTACAAAAATCCGGCGTAACGTGCAGAAGTAAGTGGAAATACAACCAGGGCGATGATAAAGCTCAGCATAAGATTACTGAGAAACAGGACAAGGCTCTTCTTTTCTCTATATAGAATTAGAACAGCCATCGTCAGAGGCAGCAGCGCAATCACCAGGTTCAAAAATCTTGATTTATATGGTGAATCCAGTAAAAATTGGGTATTCCAAAAATGGGTTTCCCACCAGGCTGGTACAGGGATAAAACTTCTCAATGGCGCCTGGCCCAAAGCCTTTATTTGTTCGCTGTTCCACCTGTTGACCCAGTACTGCGTATTCAGCTGGCTGTCTGAAGGAGGAAAAATAAAATATAGTGAGGGCAAAAAAATAAGTACTCCGGCCAGGATATGTATAGCTGCAATTTTTGAAGATTTTTTCTGTTCCATTTGCCGTAACAAAAAGTACAGGTGTAGGCATCCTGCGAGTACCAGGGCCAGTAAGTGAGTGTTCGACATCAGGAACAGCAGCACATAGTACAAAAGAAGCTTATAGGGAAAATCCTTCCGAATGATAATGCAAATACAACAGGCTAGCAGTATTCCAATCGCATAGTTTCTACTCAGTACTGAATACTCGTACAAGAAATAATACCCGAAGGGAATAAGGACTCTGGAAAGAAGTGGCATTGGTGAGAAGAAAAGCACAAGAAAAACGATCAACGCGGCAATGAACCAATGAATCATCTGCACGTATGCCGGTTCGTGTGTAAATTTTGAAATTGTCCAGAGTATGGTGTACCAAACAGGTGGATGGCCCTCGTACCTCGAGTTATAAATCAAATCAGAATAACTGATACTCCCTTTCGCAATATTCCAGCTATGGATCTCATCACCCCACATTTCATGCTGCAGGGTTGTATACCCAGTCACGATAAGGTATAAAAGCAACACTCCCCAAAGAATGGATTGCTCAAAAGACGTTTTTGTACTAACTCTATCCATTCCTGACTAATACATCTTTGTTTTAATGATATGCAGAACAACAACCATTACAATTAAAAGTCATTTGTTACACCCATCGCCTATTATAACACCGGCTCCACCACTTTTTTGTTTTCCTTCTCAGCCTTGTAATATGGATTGTTGCCAGAGGCGATTTTCCGAATCGCTTTTAATGTAGTTCTGATCATCATGCGATCCCTTACGAAAATAAATTCCAGCAAGTTTCCAGTTAATGACCAAAGCAACCATGTTTTTTTGACAAACGAAAAGTTTTTGTTCCTCCTCACAAAAAAATCAAGCGCAAGCACCCGCCTGAAGAATTGCAGGGGGCGATGAAGCCTGTTTATTGGTTCCTGGTGATGGTACACAAACGCTTTGGTCAAAACGTGAATCTTGCCAGGAAAATTAATCGCCACGCCATAGTTGTCACCGATGCCATGTCTATCTAACACTTCCGCGTATAAAGACTGTATCAGCCACTCTTTCTTTACTACGGACGCGCCCAGCCCATAGATGGGACAAACAAAATAGTCGCCACTAAGATCGGTAATCACGGGCCAGCCGGCCTTTGAAATATGATTTCCCTTACGTTGATAAAAGGACGCAATTTTTTCTGTGAAGATATTTTTCCTTTTACATTGAATTTCGCCCCAAATGCTTTGCTGGAACACGAATTTCCACACCAGTTGAGACGCAGAATGAATGGGATAACTTGATTTCCACTGATTGTCTTCTTTTTGTAATACCAAACCTGACACCGCTCCGGCTTCCTGATGAAGCCTGACATGTTCGGCGATTTTTTGCAGGTAGTCTATCGGCACTTCGATGTCATCGTCACAAAGGAATATCCATTCTGCCTTTGCTTTTCTAATTCCCAAATTTCTTTGAATACAGACCGATTTTTCTGACCTTAGGTAAACGATTGAAAGGTTTCGAAAGGCATTATATTCCGTAGATTGTAATATCTCTTCCCCTGAATCTACGATTATTACCTCGAGCAAAGGATATGTTGATAGATTCAGATTGTTCAGCAATAAACGCAATCGTTGGGGCCTATTACAAGTAGGAATAACTACGCTAATTTGCATTTATGCTGATTTACATAATAGCAAGATTACAATATTTCATTATTAAAAAGTAAATACGATAGGGACGACGAATAAAAGAAACCTATTTTTAGTCGGTAACGTTTAGTAGTAAAGAATCTTTTTGTTTGAGGTAATACTGATGCCAGATAGTTTGTAACAGATACAGATTTCATGAAAAAAGTCCTGTTCTCACACTCTTATTTCTTACGCCTTGATCCCAAGCAATTGGCCACCGCACAGCCTTATGCGCCGCTGGGCACGTTATACGCCGCTGCCATGATCAGGAACCATGGGTACGAAGTTTCGCTATTTGATACCATGTTTGTAAAGGATCCGGAACTCGTGGCGAGAGAAATTGAAGAGTACAGACCCAATTTTTTCGTGATTTATGATGACGGCTTCAATTATTTGACGAAGATGTGTCTTACAAACATGCGGGAGGCTGCATTTCAAATGATCAGGCTGGCGAAACAAAGAGGCTGTATAATTATCGTTTCGAGTTCAGATTCAACGGATCACTACGAAGAATATTTACAAAAAGGTGCTGATTTCATTTTGTTAGGCGAGGGAGAAGTTACCTTACTCGAATTGCTGAACAATATAACGGCTGGTAACGGGGATTTCACTCAAATCCAGGGTCTGGCCCTGCAACAGCACGGGTCGCCGGTAAAAACAACGGCAAGAAATGTAATGCGCGACCTGGATGCCCTGCCTTTCCCGGCATGGGACATCATTGACCTGGAACCTTATCGCAAGATGTGGATGGCGAGTGCAGGTTATTTCTCAATGAATATGGGAACGACCAGGGGATGTCCGTTTAAATGTAACTGGTGTGCGAAACCAATTTATGGAAATCGTTACAATTCAAGGTCGCCACAGAATGTGGTCACCGAATTGAAAATGCTAAAAGAACGATATCAATTTGATCATATATGGTTTTGTGATGATATTTTCGGTTTGAAGCCGGGCTGGGTAGATGAATTCGCGAATTTTGTCCAAAAAGAAAAACTTCATTTCAGATTTAAGATCCAGTCTCGCGCCGATTTGTTAATCCAGGAAAATTACATTCAGGCCCTGGCAAGATCCGGCTGCGATAACGCATGGATGGGAGCAGAAAGCGGGTCGCAGAAGATATTAGATGCTATGGACAAAGGCACAACTGTTGAACAGATTTATGAAGCCACGCGCATGTTGAAGAAGCATGGTATCAAACCTTCTTTCTTTATTCAATTCGGCTATCTTGGTGAGACTAAGGAAGATATTGAAAAAACAATCCGGCTTATAAATGAGCTTTTGCCTTCTGAGATTGGGATTTCCGTGTCATACCCCTTGCCAGGTACTAAATTTTTTGAGAAAGTAAAAAGCGAGCTGGGCGAAAAGTCGAACTGGACTGACTCGGACGAATTGAAATTGATGTTTAAGAACACTTACCCAGCGGCATTTTATAAGCAGCTGCACCGGTATGTCCATAAGAACTATCGAAAACATCTGGCTATAAATAACATCAAAAAGATCTTCAATGATCCCAGCACGCTAACAATAAAAAACATCAGGAAAGCAGCATCCGTTGCTTACTATCTACCAGCAACGTTTTTTGCCAGAAAGAAATTGGAGGCTATCAAAGAATAAAGCTGATGCGTTCACCCTTCAACATAATGGCTGAAACCTATGACACAGATTTTACGCATACTGCTATTGGTCAGCTACAGCGTAAACAGGTGTGGGAACTTTTAGGACCGGTGTTGAATTCATTTAAAAAACCCTTGAGAATACTTGAAATAAATTGCGGCACAGGTGAAGATGCCGTTGAACTGTCACACAGGGGACACGCGGTTACCGCCACCGACGGCTCAGAGAGAATGGTTGAAAAGGCGCGACAAAAAGCTGCTGTGCTGGGCGAAAATGGAATTGTATTTAAGGTGTGTGAATTTGATCAATTGAGCCAGCAATTTGCCCATCAAAAATTTGATCTGGTTATTTCCAACTTTGGAGGCCTGAATTGTATCAATAAAAAAGAATTGGAAATACTGAGTGGGCAATTATCTGCATTACTGTCGGAACAGGGTAAATTATTCTTTGTAATTATGGGAAATAGCTGTTTGTGGGAGATTTTCTACTATATGTGCAAAGGGCATTTCACCACTGCGTTCAGGCGTAAACGGGAGTTTGTAAGGTTTCGGGCGGGGAATGCGGAGATCCCGGTTTTTTATTACTCTCCCGGGAACCTTAAAAAAATATTTTATTCGCTTTACAACTATTGTTATTCCAGGCCGGTTGGGTTTTTTATTCCACCCTCCTATTTGGAAAAACAATTTCAAAGCAGGCAGAACTGGCTACAAAGTCTAATGAGACTTGAAAAGAAATTTAGCGGATATACGGCATTATCAAACCTCGCGGATCACTATTGTATTGTATTTCAAAAAAAAGGATCATTATGAAAATTGTGCTGACACATGGATATTTTCTCGAAGAGGATCCGAAGGAAAAGCTCATTATGAGGCCCTACCCGCCACTTGGGATACTTTACATATCGGCATACCTCGAGCAAAATGGTTTCCCAAACAATGTCTACGACTCCACTTTCAATACTCTCGAAGGTTTGAAATCATCTCTGCTTGCTGAACGCCCAGACATTCTTGGGATCTATACAAACCTGATGACAAAATTAAATGTATTGAAAATTATTTCGT
Organism: Flavitalea sp.; assembly: GCA_036742645.1. Classification (GTDB taxonomy): domain Bacteria; phylum Bacteroidota; class Bacteroidia; order Chitinophagales; family Chitinophagaceae; genus Flavitalea. The sequence goes on along the minus strand of DAINQQ010000116.1, from coordinate 5,894 downwards.
TTGTCCGGAGTGCAGATGTCCTCAATCATACAAAAATCGTCCTTGGTGGTCCCGAAATCAGAAATCATAAGGAAAACTTTTTGCGGTTTGGTGCAGATGTGATTGTATTCGGTGAGGGTGAAGATACAATGCTTGACATCGTTAATGTGTATGCACAGGATGGCGATCCTGATTTGCGCGATCTCCCGGGCACCGCTTTTCTGGACGAGCAGAAAAATGTTATTACAAATCCTGAAAGAACATTGATCAGAGATATTAACCATCTGCCCTTTCCAGCAAGAGATAAAATCAACCTCCAAAAGTATTTTGACACCTGGAGGCAACATCATGGCATTAGCATGATAAATCTCAATACCATGCGCGGCTGTCCTTACAGTTGCAAATGGTGCAGCCGGGCAGTTTATGGTAGCAGTTATAGAAGAAGAAGTCCGGCATTGGTAGCTGATGAGATTCAGTATCTGAAACAGAACTACGACTTTGATATGATCTGGTTTGTTGATGATGTTTTTACTATTAACCACAAATGGCTAAGAGAATTCGTAAATGAGATGGAAAGCCGGCAGGTAAAGGTTCCTTATGAGATCATAACCAGGGCCGACCGACTGACAGAAGAAGTTGTACAACTCCTAAAACAAAGTGGATGCTTTAGAGTATGGATAGGTGCCGAAAGCGGCTCACAAAAAATAATTGACGCTATGGATAGGCGCGTCAAGGTAGACGACGTTCGAAAAATGATCCAGCTCGTGAAATCTTATGGTATCGAAGCGGGAACTTTTATAATGTTGGGCTATCCGGGTGAGAACGAAACGGATATCGAAGAGACGTTGCACCATCTGAAAACATCGAACCCGGATCATTATACAATTACGGTGGCATACCCCATCAAGGGTACGCCGCTATACGCCGAAGTTGAAAACCTATTTGTCGAGGATCTTCCCTGGAATAACAGCACAGACCGGGATATCGACTTCAAAAGAACATATAACAGGAAGTATTATGATCACGCCATTACCTGGATTCACTACGAGATGTTATTCCATCGAAAGAAAAAGAATTTGAAAAGTCTGCTGCTAAAGCTTAAGTCGCTTAATGCAAGAAATAAAATGAGGAACGAAAGAAACAAGGCGATGGAAATATAGAAATCGATGCCTGCTCAGTTAACGGCGTAGCTGGGCAATAGTCTATCGACCTCGTTTAATTTATCCTGGTATAACAACAGCACTCTCTGCTGAAAAAATGCAGGATTTGGTTTTGAAAAGTGTTTGTTTGTTCTGAGACCCATCCGGCCACCTTTGATATTTAACTTTCCGTTGAGTTCCTTTTTATTCCAGCGCCTGGACGTAACACCCATAAGGTAATTGTCCAAGCGTTCTCCCAGAGAATTGTTCAATAAAAATTCTATGCTTTTTTTGAGAATTGAAGATTTTGATTTTTTCTTCGAGTCAGTACACAACTCAAAATTGGGAAAATACGCTCTTGTCCAGTTATTCGCATCAAAGAAATTCTTTAGAACTCCATTCCCGCATACAGGAACCAGTGTAACCACTTCTATTGCGGTATAAATATTTTTATCGCTTATTTGAAGAGCATCTTCATCGATATAATAATTCATGCAGAACCAGTGTTCCTTACGTACAAGGAATGTGAATTTTTTGAAGATATGCATCAGCGTGCGGGCTATCCATAAACGATTTGATTTAGTTATGACAAAGAAATCGATATCGGCATTTTCATCCGCAACATTTTTTGATAATGAGCCCGAGATCCCAATCCCCCTCACATACGGAAACTGAAAAAGGAACGAAGAAATCTTATAGGCGGTTTTCAGAAGTATTTCTGCTCGTTGATTATCATTTCTTCTTTGAAGAACAACCGAATAATCGTCGTGTAAAGAATAAAATTCATCCTGCCGATAAATCGCTTTTGCAAGGGATAAGCGTTCTAATGCGGCAAGAAGGTAAGCTTCGCCAGGAGCTGAAGGAAAAAAGGAACGGATTTCTTTGACAGTAACCGGGTAATGAAATATGTCGAAATAGGCCAATACTTTGAGGATATCTTTTTCAAGCTTCATCAATAGAGTTTTAGACGTGATGGGGCCGTTGCAAATACTCTTCTTTGCAGAAAAGGGTTGCCTCTTTATCTAACCGATTTTCAAAAAACGAATTTCGATTCCTAACTAGAAGTACACTAATCCTCGCAGGCAACCGACGATTCTGCAATACCGTAAGATACCAATTGAAGGGCACGATACAACCAACGAACTCTAATAAATAATCGCAGTAATGATTTCCGCCATCAGCTCCGTTCCTTTTCCCGTCAGCAAACCAAAAAGCATTGCGCCGGCAGCACACTACAGATCGTACGTCGATAATAAAAAAATATATTTCGTCATCAAGAGATGTGTCGATGTTGCCATCTCCGCCTTGGCGATCGTCTTGGTTCTCAGTTGGCTTTCTATCGTGATAGCGTTGTTCATCCTGGCTGATTCCAGGGGATCGGTCTTCTTTGTTCAACGACGCGTGGGGAAAGCTGGAAAAAGCTTCTGGTGCTACAAATTTCGGACGATGGTCCTAAACAGAGATGCCGACACAAAGCGTGCGGATTCAAATGATCCAAGGATTACACGATTTGGAAGAATGTTAAGATTATATAATATTGATGAATTGCCACAGTTCCTCAATGTATTTCTAGGCCATATGAGTATTGTGGGACCTCGACCTCATATGCACGCGGATTGTAATGAATTTTCGAAATTCATCAAGGGCTACAAATTCAGGACGTTCGTGAAGCCCGGTATAACCGGTTTGGCGCAGGCTAAAGGCTTTCACGGTCCTGTCACCGATGACGAACAATTCCAAAAGCGATTCCAATGGGACGCGTTTTACGTTCGGAATGCAAACATAGAACTTGACATCAGGATCATTCATGCTACTGTCTATAGACGAATCAAACTCCTGTTTAATCGGGCATCAGTAGCTTAGCAGGGCAATCCTGCCAAAACTCCTAAGTTTTTTGTTGATAATCATCGATTTTAAAGTGTTTTGCCCTACCTTTGCAAACTCTTTAAAAGCTAGCCCATGAGCAGCCGAAGGAATTTTGATATAGCATTTGTGGGGTTAAAGCCTGGAATTCACGAATTTGAGTATGATATTGATGATAAGTTCTTTGTTGCTTACCAGGAGCAGGATTTTAAAAAGTGTACAGCTCATGTGAAACTCACCCTCGATAAAAAGAGCGGTTTTATGCTCCTGAAATTCGAGATAGGCGGCAGGCTGGAGGCACCCTGTGACCGATGTGGCAATGACCTGCCTCTGGAATTGTGGGATGAGTTTAATATTGTAGTGAAAATAGTCGATAATCCTGAAGTAATGAACGACCAGGAAGAAGATCCCGATGTTTATTACATCTCTAAAGGAGAAAGCCATCTGCATATTTCTGATTGGATCTATGAATTCATAAACCTAAGTATTCCAATGCAGCGGATGTGCAGCGAGGAAGAAATGGGCGGACCATATTGTAACAATGAAGTACTCGAGATGCTTAAGAAACTGGACTTACAAAATAATAAGCCGGAAAGCAACTTGTGGAAGGACTTAGAGAAGTTCAAAAATTTAGATAAATAATTTTAAATCATAGTCATAAAATCTGACTTATGCCTAATCCGAAACGGAGACACTCCCAGCAAAGGGGTGCGAAAAGAAGAACACACTACAAGGCTGAGAAACTTACTTTGAGTAAAGACAGCACTACTGGTGAAATCCATGTCCGGCATCGTGCACACGTGAGTGAAGGAAAATTATATTATAAAGGAAAAGTGGTGGCCGAGAAATCGCCTGTTAAGTAATCATCTCCTTTTACAAAAAGCCTAGCTTGCTGGAGATGAATATCGGACTCGATATGATGGGAGGAGACTTTGCACCACAGGAAGCGGTGAAAGGTGTTCAGCAATATCTGTCAGAGGTAACTAATCCGGCAAAGTTATTTTTGATTGGAGACGAAACCCGGGTTAAGTCACTCCTTGAAGAACACGCTATAAATTCTCCCCTGATAAAAGTTATTCATGCATCGCAGATCATCGACATGCATGAACATCCCACAAAAGCGCTCAAAGAGAAACAGCATTCCTCTATAGCTATCGGTTTTCATTTACTTGCATCTGGCAAAACCGATGCCTTTCTCAGCGCAGGCAATACCGGCGCAATGTTGGTGGGCTCCCTATTTAGCATCAAAGCCTTTGAAACTGTTTTAAGACCTACCATCGCCAGTGTTATTCCCAAAGAAAATGGAGAAACCGGTCTTTTGCTCGATGTGGGATTAAACTCCGATTGTAAACCAGAAAATCTCAACCAGTTTGCTGTGCTTGGTTCTTTGTATGCTCAGCACATCCTGGATATTCAAAATCCAAGGGTCGCTCTGCTGAATATAGGTGAAGAGGAAGGGAAGGGAAATCTCCTGGCCCAGGCTACCTATCCTCTCTTAAAAGAAAATCCATCGATAAATTTTGTCGGAAATATTGAGGGAAGAGATGTGTTCATGGACAAAGCTGATGTAATGGTCTGTGAGGGTTTCACCGGGAATGTAATCTTAAAATTGTCGGAGTCAATTTATGAGATCACCCAACGTAAGGAAATTCGCCACGAATATTTCGATCGGTTCAATTTCGAGAGATATGGAGGCACACCCGTACTTGGTATCTCAAAACCTGTGATGATTGGTCATGGAATCTCTCACGGCCTTGCGTTTAGCAATATGATCAAACTTTCGCAAAAGATGATTGAGACCGACCTTATGGGGAAAATGAAAGCCAGCTTTCTGGGCTAAATAAGTATCTTGTCCCGAGCAATTTCGCCACTGTACATGCAGGAGATTTTCATTTACCTCAGAAATTATTTTAGGGAAGGCAATGCAAAGGTTTGGTTATTTACGTCGTTGGTGGTGGCGGTATTGATCATCATAAACTATACAACAGGAATCGAGCGCATAATAAAAAATTTCGACTCCGCTCCTTTTAGGATCCTTTCGTTTTTCCTGTTATACGCCTTTATTTTTTCTATTTCTTATGGAATCTGCTTTATTTTTTCCGATAAGGTTATCCATAACCAAAGACAATTCGTTTTTTTATTGCTGATTTGCCCTCTCCTGTTCGCAGCAAAAATATCATTGGATTTTTCCAATGTGTTCAACTTCGCCGGGTTATCTGACTCATGGATGAAATACTGGAAGTTGATATTGAATTGGCCGTTAAAGTGCCTATTTATTCTAGTATCTATTTACACTGTTTGGCTTGGAAGTGGTTACGAAAAGCCTGTGTCAGGAATGAATCGAAATTTTAATTGGAGGCCATACCTATTGTTACTCCTATGCGTAATCCCTCTTTTGGTGATCGCAGGAGCGACAAGCGATTTTCAGCAAACCTATCCGAAAGTAAAGAACATCGCATTTATCTTCGCGCACACCGAGCATGATTTCGTTTCCCAAATAGTTTATGAACTAAGCTATGGCACGGACTTCCTTACAATTGAATCCTTCTTCCGCGGTTTTTTAGTTCTTGCCTTTGTGCGGTATGTAGGAAAGGATGCGATCTTGCCAATGGCCGCTTTCTATTGCACAATTCATTTCGGCAAGCCGTTGTTTGAATGTATCACTTCGTACCTGGGAGGAATTATGCTTGGCGTTGTAGTTTACAACACCCGTTCAATCTGGGGTGGCCTTATAGTACACCTGGGCATGGCCTGGCTGATGGATGCTGTAACACTGATATTCGCCAATTGAAAGGGCGCTAATTAACGCGAATGTTACTGTATTGCGCACAAGAAGATTTTTTAAGATAATTACTGCCCGGATTAGCACGGATTAATCCACGCAATCAGCAGCAACATATCTTAAGTTGTGTA
>DAINQQ010000115.1:0-16639 GCA_036742645.1 Flavitalea sp. | reverse complement strand
ATAAACGACAAACCTTAAAGAAGAAACCACAAACCACAATCGACAAACTTCAAACCACAAACCAATCACCCTATCGGCATTTCCAGCTCGAACATTGAACTGCTTTTATTAACGTGTACGGTGAGGCGGGCGTTGATGGCCTTGAGCCTTCTTTCCAAATCGGGACTATTGAACAAATTATTCAGTTGCTGCTTATCACAACCTTTGTTGTCGAATTGCATGGTATATAACAGCGTTCCCTTTTCACAGCCAATATGAACCCTGCAATTTCTGGTGCCTGTTTGAACAACGCCTTTAATGCCATCTTTGAACAACAGGAAGGCGTCATGTCGCAGTTTCATGTTTAGTTCAAGCGACTGAACATCGTTATCTACCAATATATCGATGTTCACCTGGTACCGGTTTTTTAGCGCATCTACATATTCTTTCATACGTTCCGCTGTCTTACGCATGCTATCGTTCTCGGGATTAATACTCCATAACATATCATCCATAGCAATGATCATATTATGACTTTTAGTGTGAATCTGTTCAAAATATTCTTTTGATTTGTGTGGATCTTTGTCCGCTTTCAATTTCGCCATTTCACTAAGGATATTGATATTATTTAACGCCGTGTTAATCTCGTGGTGAAGATTTCCGGCGATCTGACTTCTCATTTTTTGAATGGCCTCTTTTTTTCGCATACGTTCCCTGTCGAATCCGTATAATAAAATTACGCTACATAACACCAGTACCGCATAAAACCACCAGCTTCTCCAAAATGGCGGATGAACCCTAATAATCAACTCGGTAATATTCTTACTGGATAAACCGTCGGGATTTTCTGCTTTGACCTTAAACGTATATTTTCCGGGGGGCAGATAATTGTAGACTGCCTGGTTTAATTCGTTTCCTCTTTTCCACTCCTTGTCAATGTCTTCAAGCATATAATAGTAGACAAGCTTTCCTTTACTTGAATAACTCAAGCCTGCATAACCAACGGTAATTGAATTCTCGTCGTGACTCAACTCGATTTTTGATAATCCCAACAAAGAATCGACCATCGCTGAACGGTTCAAAATTTTGAAATCAGTAATAGTTACATCAGGAGGCTGTGAGGTTGTGATAATTTCGTCAGCATTGAAAACAACAAAATCGTCAGAGGAGCCGAATACAAGTCTTCCGTCTGGCATCACATGCGAAGAAGCCAGGTTGAAATTATCGTTCGAAATGCCGTCATTTCGGTCGTAGTATGTGTAAGTGTTTTTTTCGAGATTCATCCGGCACAACCCATTCAGCAAACCAAGCCATAAGTATCCATTGCTGTCTTTTTCTATGCTCATCACCATGTCCGATGGCAGACCGTCGTCTGAGGTGATATGACGTATTGTGTTCGTTCGGGTATTGTAGATATTTAAGGCTCCTGTGACAATAATCATAATACTATCATTGTACTCCAGCGCCGCAGCGGCTGCGTTTAGCAGGAGACGTTGTTGTGGAGGCCCTTTTTCCGTGAGATGATCTATAATTTTGTCATTCGAAGGATCTATCTTATACACTCCATTTGTCATCGTGCAAACCCATACATATCCTTTACTGTCGACTGATATCCTTTCAACCAGGGTGCGAGGAATCACTTCTATTTTTTTTAACCCTGCATTGAAATCCGTCTTTCCTTTTTCGGCTGTCCACTTAAACAGACCGAGACTCTGCGTACCAATCCACATGTTGCCTAACCGGTCCTGTGCCAGCTGACGAACTGTTCGCCGTTGCAATATTGGTGGATCATAATATCTCCCGGTATTTGTAAGTTCATCATACACCAAAATGCCCGGCTGGATGCCCATCCATATCGTTCTGTTGTCATTCAGCCGGTACATGCTCCAGGCAGACTTGTCCCTCACATTAACGCCGTTAATTTGCAACGGCACCTGGTTCAATTTCGTGTCATACTTATGTATGCCCTCTCCCCATGTGCCAACCAGTAACGATCCATCCTTCAGGGACATAAAAGACATCACACCTCCATCGCCCTGTTGGCCCGTCCATGGACTTATATGCTTTATACTGCTGAAGAATTGACGCGATGGATTAAATACATAACAACCATTATTATTAGTTGTCACCCAGATGTTTTCTTCGCGGTCTTCGAACAAAGTAAATATGCGGTCGTAGCTAATACCCTGTCCATTTGTATAACCATTCGGAATAAGCTGAAAAGTATTATCATGGTCATTATACCTCGCAAAAAGACTTAGGCCGCAGAACCAGATTGTGCCGTTTCGCTGTTGCAAGATCTCCTTTGATTCATGATATTTTTTCACTAACTCCACGAAATGGTGCTGTTGCAAGATGACTTTGTTATTCTTCAGATCGAAGCAATATAAAAATGATGTGCCCCCGTCGTAGGGCCAATGCTGGAACCAAAAACGCGATTGTCTATCGACCAATAACCAGGGTAAAGCTATAATATGTCCAAATTTTTCAATCAGCTGTTCCTTACCTGTGTTGTGTCCACTGTAACTCATCTCGTTTGTTAAACGATTGTAGACAACCAATCCTGAATCAGTTGAGATGTAATATTTCTTAGTGGAACGATCTTCATCGAAATGAACGATTTTCCATCCGTTGGGAACACGAACAATATTATGCCTATGTGAAAATTCGTTCAACTGTGGATTGTAAGTAGCAACCTCCCGGAGGTGGAATACATAAGCAAGATTTCCATCGCTATCTTCTATTAGCTTCCTTTCTCCTTTCAATGAATTGCGATCGACCAGGTCCATTTGGACTTCACGAAAAATAAACCTCCGGGTATCAAAGATTCCAATTTTCCCATTTCCAAATAATACCCAAAGGCGTTTCTGCTTGTCATGGTGTAATTGAACAATATTATTTTCCAGAATAGATCTTTTGTCTGCAGCGCTATGTTTAAAAGTCAAAAAACGATTACCATCAAAGCGTTGCAGGCCATTGATCGTACCTATCCAGATGAATCCCTGGTCATCCTGCGCGATGCTTGTTGTATGATACGCTGCCAGGCCGTTGTTTACATTGTAATTGGTAAAAGAATAGCGCTTTGCCTGCTGGGCCTGGAGGAAGTGAGTAAGAAAACTTAGGCAAAAAACAAGTGCCACAATCTTTCGCAAAACAGGGGATTTAGTATAATCAAATGTAATTAATACTTGAATAAATTGAATGATACGGTGAATGAATTGCGCATTTTGTTGTTTGTATTGAGGTTTGACAGGATGAACCTTATCATCATTGGATTATCCTAATAGGTGCTTTGCTATCCTCCTATTCAAAACCCAGGCGTGCACTTGCGCCCTTTACCGTAACGAAGACAAACGAAAAGGATGCAGAGATTCCGCAAAGAATACGAAATGAATTGCCCGAATGATGAATTCAAAATGAATCAAGAACTTAAAACCATAAAACGTCTACGGCTGAACGCAAATACTATTGAAGATGCATGATTCAAACGAATCCTCTTGCATCATCGTTACAGGTTTTAACAATTCATTCGTTGATCGCTGCAACTCATGCATTGCAACCTTCCCTTGACCTTTATTTCAAAACATCTTTGCTGTGTAATCAAACAATAACCATCAAACTTTAAAAACAAAAATGAAAAAGATTTTAGTTGTTGCATTAGCAGCGATTTCGTTTGCTTCCTGCAAGAAAGACGACCTGGAAAGAAACGGATTTTACAAAGGACCCGTCGTGAGCGTTCATGGCGGAAAAGCATGGACCTGGGTTCAAATCAGTAAAACAGGTAATCCAGAAAAACTTGCCGTTGCCTTCACTGACGAGGCATTGAGCACTGTTCCCGTTGGCGGAAATGGAGAAGGACATGGCCATGGCATGGAAAACAGTTGGACATTAAAGTTCCATCCGAAAGCCAGTGTAACTCCTTTTAATCACCTAGGCCTTGGATGGAATCCGACTGGTCACGAACCGGAACCAATTTATGGAAAACCACATTTTGATCTTCATTTTTACCTCCCCACACCTCAGGAGATAGATGCGATTCCTCCGTATGAAGTTGATAGTTCTAAATTTAAAAACTGGCCGGCACCAACTTATTTCCCGGCAACTTATTTCAACCCTGGTGGCGGAGTACCAAAAATGGGTGCACATTGGGTTGATGTAACGTCCAGCGAATTTGCAGGACAACCTTTTACTCAAACATTCATATTTGGAGCGTACGATGGAAAAATATCTTTCTACGAGCCAATGATAACACTAGAGTTCCTTAAGAATAACAGCAATTTCGAAAGAACGATCCCACAACCTGCTAAAGTGCAAAAAACAGGTTGGTATCCGACAAAAATGAGAGTTGTAAAACACGACGGGCTTACAGAAGTAGTACTGGATGGATTTACTTTCAGGCAACAATCATAAGCATAGATTTTAAGTTTAGATATAAAACGGAGTTCTGAGTAGGAACTCCGTTTGCCTTTATGCCGGGCTTGAGGTTGTTTTGTGGTTTGTTGTTTGTGCTTTGTGGTTCGTTGACGGAAAAAACTCATAAGCGTTCTTCGAGTTTTAAGCGCATAGAAGGCCAATAAATTTTAAGGAAGGAGAATCAAACAACAAACTAACAAACAAACCATAAACGACAAACCACAACCCACAAACAGCCCTTCATCCTCAGGCTACAATTCATCCATGCATCATTACAACTCATTCACTAAACCCTTTCCTCTGGCTTTATTTTAATTCATCTTTGTGTCGTCAACAAATTAATTACCATTAACCATTAAGCATTATCAATGAAAAAGATCTTTTTATTTACGCTGGTTGCCGGAGCTGTTGCATTCAGCTCTTACATCAGCAGCAGCAAGAAACCTCAGTTACTTAAAGGCCCTGAAGTTCAGGTGCACGGAGGCAAAGCCTACTCATGGATTCAGTTGAACAAACAAGGAAACCCTGAGAAAATGGGTGTAGCGTTATCAGATGACGCCTTGAATAGCGTTCCGGCAGGCACGGGTAGTGAAGGCCATGGCCACGTGGCAGGAAATCATTGGGTAATGAAATTGCCTGCAAAAACAAACCTTACGCCTTTCAATCACGTGAGCATGCACTGGAATCCTAATGGTCATGAGCCGGAAAATATTTACACTCTGCCGCATTTCGATTTTCACTTTTATACAACAACTCCCGAGGAAGTACTGGAAATCGGAACTTATGAAACCGACAGCGTAAGATTTAAAAACATGGCTTCGGCAGAGTACTATCCGGCAAAATACATCAACCCGGGAGCTGCAACCGCTGTTCCGCAAATGGGAGGTCACTTTATTGATGTAACGCATGATGAATTCCAGGGCAAAGCGTTTACGGAAGCTTTTCTTTTTGGATCATTCGACGGGAAGGTAACCTTTTACGAACCAATGATTACACTCGACTTTCTAAAGAAGAATAGCGATTACGTAAGAGAAATTCCGCAACCGGCAAAGGTTCAAAAGACTGGCTGGTATCCAACCAAAATGAGAGTTGTTAAGCACGATGGAACCACTGAAGTAATCCTCGATCAATTTATATACAGGAAGCAGTCATAATTTGTAGTCTTTATTTGGAAGACCAACGGAGTTCTCAGTAGGAGCTCCGTTTTCTTTTTGTGTGTGGGACGTGTCTGGTTTGTTGATTGTGGTTCGCAATTTATTGTTTGTGGTTCGAAACCTAAAAACGCTTCAGTGTCCTTCAACCTTTTGGACTATATGGCAAACCCAATCGGTTTGGGTAATGCCCAATCATAACTACCAGCCACAACCTACAAACCTAAAACCACTTTTACAATTCATGCGCTTATCTTCTCAACTCATACACTAAGCACTTTCCCTGGCGATGATTTCTGCTGAAATTTGTGTCATAATAATTAAATAATCAAATCATCATTAACCATTAAACTTTTTACAATGAAAAATTTAAAATTCGCTCTGCTGGTAATAGTGTTACTGGCGGCTATTCCAACAATGTTTTTTGCTCAGATTAAGCGCAACACTCCAACCATCCAGGATCACCAGCAACAAGTGCTTCAAGAAAAGGAAGGAAGCGCCATCAGTTGCGGTCGGAACTATATTTCGGTACTCACAGTAACAATTGCACGTTAATTATTACAAATTATTTTTAGAATATTTTACTTACTGTTTATGAAACAGCATTATTATCGCCAGTCATCCATTCACTTTTTTTTACTGGCACTTATCCTGATAATTGTTGGAGCATCACTTCTATCCTTCAAAACGGAACAGCTGTATGGAGATTTTTTGAAACAGCTGGGCATCACGAAACAAGAAGCAAATGACAAGATTAGCAGCAGTTTTCTTGCAGGAGGTCTGGACTATTATGGAATCCGCAATGTAAAAAGCATCGTTACAAATGATCGGGCCGCAGTAGTGAAGGATATTGCATCTTATGCAAAACAGTATGCCGTATCCGCGGAATATATAAGACAATATATGGCTCTTAAAGAAAGTAACAAACCAGAACCTTACAAGCTTGAAACACCTGAGGAAATGCGCAACAATATGATCAGGCAGGCAAAGGAAGCCGTGCAACAAACAGAGGAGAGTCTGAAAAAGGCGCCTGCTGAAATGAAAGCTATTTTTGAGAAAACGCTTGACGCTGCGAAACAAAATTTAAAGCAGATCGAAGATCCTAATAATAAAAACATCAAAGCATACACACAGAACTTCGCCGCCGCAGAAAAACAGATGAAGGAGTCGCATGAAAACCTCCTGAAACAATGGGAAGCAAAATATCCGACCAACCATTTGCTCTATATAAAAGTACGGTTACAGGAATTTCTGGATGCTACAAAAGATATTGACTTCGGTGCCCAACTTATTGAGAAGAAAGGCGTAAAGTATTTTGTGAATCCCGATTATGAAAGAAAAGGCAATCGCTGGAAAGCAGCCTTTCGTGCAGGAAAAGAAGCAGTAGAAGCGGCCAGAACTTTTGCAGAGCAGTGGATAAATGAGATCAAGTGATGTCGGATGTTAGAACTGGAACGATGCGAAAATATGGAAGTACGAAGTACGAAATATCAAGCACGAACCAGAAATCGGACGCGAAGAACTGAAAAAACAATTAGACCTTGATTCGGTAGGGGTAGTGGGCTGGTTTAACGAACGGTTTCTTAATCAGCGAATCTACTAATTGACTAATCACAAACTCGCTACTCACAAATTCCCAACTCACGACGCTCTACTGGACTCCACTCTTATCTACCATCAAAACAGTTCTTGCTCCTAATTCGCGGGCTATGCGCATAACAGCTACTACTTCATCTACAGGCACCGTTTTATCGGCATTGATGGCGATGGTAGCATTTGCGCTATCTTTCATAATCATCGGTTGAAGCGTCGCCCTGAGTTCAGTCAATGGGATCACTTTACCATTAATGATGTATTGATCTTTGGTATCGATGTTTACAACTACATTCTGTTTAGTTTTTGTATCTCCTTTTGCCTTCGGAGTAGAAAGCTTGATCACATTTGGATTTGCAAGCGTTGCAGCAATGAGAAAGAACATCAACAGAATAAACAGGATATCGTTTAACGGTCCTGTGTGCACTTCAGCATGAGACTTTAATTTTCTTCTTATATTCATGTTGCTAATAACAGTTTTGACGTGGTACCCAAATTCTCTCATTCAGTTGGCCTCGCATGACAGACCACAAACCACCCAACCAAAAACCACAAAGCTACTTCGTAGGCTCTTGCAGAATATCTACAAACTCAGCACTTGAGGCTTCCATCCTGTTTCCGGTTTTGTCTATCTGTGTGTTCAAATAACTATGTGCGATGTAAGCAAGCAAACCAATTATCAACCCGACGGCCGAAGAAATAAGTTTCGTATAAATACCATCGGCCATAGATTGGATAGTGAACTCACCGGTTGATGCAAGCCGGAAAAACAACTGAAACATTCCAATAATGGTCCCCAGAAATCCGAACATAGGCGCTATACCCGCGATTAACGAAAGTATGTTGAGATTGCGTTCCATTTTATACATCTCCAGCCTGCCCACATTCTCCATACTTTTTTCAATGGCATCAATAGGTTTTCCAATGCGTTGAATGCCTTTGTCGATGATGCGTGCCACCGGGTTATTGGTATTCTTAGCAAGTGAGCGGGCTGCACTTACATTACCTGTTACGATATTATCCCGGATAATGTTCATGAAATTATCTTCAATCTTCGCTGCCTTCCTGATATAAAATAGTCTTTCAAAAAAAACAAAAACCGCCCCAACGAACAACAGAGCCAGCGGAATCATCAGCACGCCACCCTTAGACAATAAATCAATAATACTTATTTCTTTGACTGGAGTAACACTAGAAGCCGTCTGTAATGCAATACCTGCAGTATCAATCTGTAATAAAAACCAATTTATCAACTTTGTAAAATTTTAAGTGGTGTAAAAGTAAACAAATGTGTGCCTAAAACGTGGGGAGCTGATTAATATTTCTTAAAACTTTGCCAATAATCCATTGATGCGCAGCGATAGGGCTTCATCGGAAATCCCCATGGCTGTATTGCATATTATTTTTAGATAAATTTTTAAAGTGAATATTAATCAGACAAATCATTTCTCTCCTAAGGCACACTATTGAAATTCGTTTTTTATCGCCGTCGAAGAAATCTCAGCGGCTCTGTGTACTGATTTTTGGCCCAACTATTGAATCCAGATAAGACTAAATTTATTATTGGCTGAATTTAAGATAATTCCTATCTTGAATTTGAGATAATTAGTATCCTAAGGACGAATATTCCTTTTTTCACCACTAAATACTGGGTTATGAGAAAAGCCATCAATACCGGGATTATTGCAGGAGTTATCCTGACTGTCATTATGATCCTCGGCACTGTCTGCAGGAAATTATTTCCGGCAAATACAATCGGGGCAAATCTCATCTTTACAATTGTTTTCATTGCAGCAATCGCAATTATTTTGTGGATTGCGATGGAGCGTTATAGTAGATTCACCTCTTTGAGCTGGACAAGTCTCGGAATTATATCCATATTCACCAGTATCACCGCAGCAGTACTTTTTAGCACAGCGAGTTTTATTTATGCAAGATTTTTCTCCTCCACATACTTATCTCAGTTAATAGCACAAGCCAAACAGCGATGGGTCGAGCGGGAATATTCGGCGCAAAGCATTACCGGTCAGGGAGAGTGGAACTGGTACAGAACACCCTGGAATTTTGCCTTCAATAATTTGCAGTTGATGCTTGTTGTACTGTTTGTAATTTCTTTGTGTATTGCATTTGTATACTACTCAAAGAACCGGAGCAAAATCAATCTTCATGAAAGTCATAACAATCATGAGTTGATCTTTTGATTACTTACTTATTATTGTATCTGTCAATCCTATCTTCATCCTTTCATCCGCATCATGGCCATGATCTGTTGCATGGTTTTTTCCATTCCCTGGCTGCTGCCATCGAGGAAAATGACATTGCCCTTTCCGAATTCTGCAAAATTCTTGATCGCTTCCGTCCACATACTGAACAGGATCACATTGGTATCAAGATTTGCCTGCTTCATTTGCTCGGCGGCTTCAGTCATGCCTTTCGCCACTTCCTGGCGGAACAACGCAACTCCCTGGCCACGTAACATAGCGGCTTCTCTTTCAGCCATGGCAGCTATTTTAATTGCATTGCCCTCTGCCTCTGCTGCTTTGGTCTTAGTGATAAGGAGCGCCTGACCTTCGTTTTCTGCAGCAGCCTTTAGGTTATTACTGGCCACTACCCTACTCATGGATTCAATGATCGCCTGGTCAAATGTGATATCGTTGATTTGCAAATCCAATAAATGATAACCCCATTCTTCCAGTAGCTGGTCGATCTGCTCTTTCACATACTCTACAATCTCCCTTCGCAAAGCGAGGATTTCTGCCTGCCGTTTTGTGGCAACGAATGACCTGATCGTTCCTTCAATTGTCCTGGTTAATGCCTGCATCAGGTCACGTTCGCTAATGAATTTGAACGCTACTTTCTTGATCGTTTCCTCATTGGCGTTTTGTACAGCATATAGAAGCATACTCTTAAAATAAACATTCGCCTGGTCGGCAGTAACTGCCTGGAACTCCATTTCGACAGAGCGGTTCTGGATACTTATCTTCTTAAATATCTGCTCTATGAAAGGAATGATCAGTCGAAGTCCCGGCAGCAACACCCGCTGATATTTACCAAAGACGGTGACGACACCAATGGTGCCCTGGTTGATCGTTTTTAAGCCTGCGAAAAGGATGATCAGGATAAGGAGAACCCACCAGTAATCAATCAAATAGTTCATAATGCAGTTGTTTTGAAAACTGAATGTACACTATTTTTAGCGACATGTCCGGAGCTCCCGTGGTCGATGCATTATGGGTTATCTTTGAAATAATTCAAAACTATGAGTACTTATTTCGATCTGATTATTGTAGGAGGAGGTCCCATTGGTATTGCTTGCGGATTGGAAGCTAAAAAAGCCGGAGTCGGATATTGCATTCTTGAAAAAGGGTGCCTGGTAAATTCATTGTATAACTACCCCCTGAACATGACTTTCTTTTCCACGTCGGAAAGGATTGAGATCGGCGGAATTCCTTTCGTTTCTACAAACATAAAACCGACACGACCGGAAGCATTGGAATACTACCGTCGAGTTGCAGTCTCAAATAAACTCACCATTCATTTGCAGGAGCAGGTTCTTGTCATTCATCCTGTCGGCGATGAGTATACGGTCCAAACGTCAAAACAATTATATGTCGCGAGGCATATCATCATTGCTACGGGCTTTTACGATATTCCTGTTTTCATGCAGATACCGGGAGAAGATCTGCATAAAACCACTCATTACTACAAGGATCCGCATTTTTATGCTATGCAAAAAGTAATCGTTACCGGTGCCAATAATTCTGCTGTAGATGCAGCACTTGAAACATATCGCAAAGGTGCCGACGTAACGATGGTGATCCGCGGCGACAGGATTGGTGAAAGAGTTAAATACTGGGTGCGTCCGGATATCGAGAACCGTATCAAAGAAGGAAGTATCAAAGCTTATTTCAATTCCTGCTTATTGGCTATTCGCGAAAAAGAAGCAGATATCAAAACACCAGATGGAGTTGTGACGATTCCAAATGATTATGTAATTGCGATGACAGGGTATAAACCAAATTTCGATTTCCTGCGCAATATCGGAATTCAACTTTCCGATGACGATCTTCTGCAACCATTTTATAATACTGAAACTATGGAGACAAATATGCCGAATATTTATTTGGCGGGTGTAATATGTGGAGGAATGAACACTCACGTTTGGTTCATCGAAAATTCACGGGAACATGCAGAAAGAATTATGAAAAATATCACGAGTAAGGTCTATACAATCGTCGATGCTCAATAAAAATTTTATGACTCTCCTTCTCGGTGCTGCGTAAGAGTTAACAAATTAACTGTAAATCTTCGTGGCCTTTGTGCCTTCGTTTGTGTTCTTCGTGAACCGTCTGATTGAATAGTGGAGGGTTCACAAAAAACGCAAGGACACGAAGAAGAACGGATTCGTGCAGGATACTTAAATGCTTTGTTCCTCCCAAATCATCGAAAGATGGACAATTGTTTCGACACTTTTTTGCATGTCGTGGATACTTACGAATTCGTGCTTTCCATGAAACGCCATTTCACCCGTAAAGATATTCGGACAGGGAAGTCCCATGAATGAAAGTCTTGATCCATCCGTTCCGCCACGCGCACTCATAGCCACTACCTTTACGCCTGCCCTTTGAATCGCCTGCCTTGTATATTCTGATACCATTGGAAAATTGTCCAACACTTCCTTCATGTTGCGATATTGTTCCCGTACGGTAAACTGTGCTGTGGCTCCAGGAAATTTTGTAAGGGTTTCATCTAGCTTTTTTTGCATGAGGTCTTCGTAAACTTTCAATTTCGCAGTTATAAAGTCCCGAATGATAAATTGAAGTGTTGTCTTTTCTGCAATACCTTCTATATGCACCGGATGAACAAAACCCTGTCTTTTTTCGGTTGTTTCGGGTGATAAATGTTCTTTTGGCAAAGAGTCCAAAAAGGCAGCTGCCACTTTCATCGAATTCACTAATTTATCTTTGGCGTAGCCAGGATGAGCGCTGACACCATGTATGGTTATTGTCACTCCATCTGCGCTAAACGTTTCGTCTTCATAAGCGCCTCTTTCGCCCGCATCAAGCGTATATCCGAAATCGGCTCCTAATTTCTGCAAATTCACTTTATCAACACCTCTCCCGACTTCCTCGTCAGGGGTGAACAATATCTTGATAATCCCATGCTTCTTTTCCGGATGGAACATCAGGTACTTTGCCATATCCATGATGACTGCTATTCCGGCTTTGTCATCTGCACCAAGTAATGTTTTCCCAGAAGCGGTGACTATATCTTCTCCGATCTTGTGTTGAAGATAGGGATGCTTTTGTGGGGAAATGATTTGAGCAGGATCATCAGGCAAGACAATATCTTTCCCATCATAATTTTCATGAACGATTGGTTTCACGCCCGTGCCGGTACAGTCCGGGGCCGTATCAACATGAGCACAAAAACATATTACAGGAACTTTCTTTGAAGTTGTTGCCGGAATCGTGGCGTAGACGTAGCCATATTCATCGAGATGAGCATCTTCGATTCCCATCTCTCTTAATTCCTGAGCGAGAAGATCGCCCAGATCCTTCTGCTTTAGGGTAGACGGTTGCGTTTTCGATAACGGATCGCTTTGTGTGTCTATTTGTACATATCGCAAAAATCTTTCAGCAACTGTAAATTCATAGCCGTGAAACATGTAATCCTTATTTTTGAGCAAGATAAAACTTATATGGAATCGCCTCCCGCTAAACCTCCATTGTTGAATCCCCCCTGGTTAAGGGTTATTGTATTTGTACTTCTATATCTTGTAATCAACCTGCTTGCATACAGGCTACTTGATTCCGGCGTATCTGTTTTTACGACATTCGCGAATCTAATCGGAAAAATTTCAGGAAGTCCTGACACAGAATTTAATTTTATCCTGCTTAGCTTACTGGCATCTTTCATTTTATCCGTTCTGCTTGTTATTTTATTTACGAAGATGGTAGATAGACGAGACATCTCGAGCCTGGGATTTGAATATCGCGGCTATCTGCCCGATTGCATAGTCGGTTTCATGATACCGGTAATCATTCTTGGGACCGCATCGCTGATTCTTTATTTCACAAAGAGCCTCGAGTGGACTGATATCAGCTT
This sequence comes from Flavitalea sp., assembly GCA_036742645.1. Lineage (GTDB taxonomy): Bacteria > Bacteroidota > Bacteroidia > Chitinophagales > Chitinophagaceae > Flavitalea. Next base: position 3,395 of record DAINQQ010000115.1, on the reverse strand, counting down.
CACTTCAGAGGATTTTCTGAACGGATTATTTTTAATGATTGTAATTGCCATCGGTGAGGAAATGGTTTTTCGCGGCTATATCTTAAATAACCTTATGCAATCGCTTAACAGATGGCTTGCTCTTGCTATCAGCGCTGCATTGTTTGCCCTGATGCATTCGAATAATCCCAATGTCGACGTCGTGGCCATGATCAATTTATTCGCTGGAGGGTTGTTACTAGGAATTAATTATGTATTTACGAGAAATCTCTGGTTTTCAATATTTTTGCATACAGCATGGAATTTTTTGCAGGGTCCTGTGTTGGGATTTCCGGTGAGTGGCGTTAACCTGCCAGGCATATTGGAGCATGAATTAAAAGGCAATACCCTGCTCACGGGAGGCCCATTCGGACTTGAATCTTCGATCATTACGGGGATCCTACTTATCCTGTCGATTTTGATTCTTTATATCGCTTATAGATCACGGGCAGAACGCAATGCATTTCCGTCTGTGTAACTATTCTTGCTTAGTTTCACGAATCTCTTTAACTTTTACGCACACCAAAACTCACAGTAATGAAAAAGCTACTTATTGGCGCCATTGTTGGCGGCATTATTATTTTTCTATGGCAATTTCTTTCATTTGCACTTCTCAATCTTCATGGTAAGGCTTTCCAATACACGCCGAAACAAAACGAGATAATGAATTCATTGAACAGCTTAATAACCGAAGATGGACAATACCTTCTGCCCGGGCTTCCTCCAGATGCTACATCTGAACAACACGAAGCCGCAATGAAGTCGAGTGAAGGCAAACCCTGGGCGATGGTTTCATACCATAAGGCGATGGAAATGAATATGGGTATGAATATGATCCGCGGCCTGGTCGTTGATATTATCGCCGTTGCATTGTTATGCTGGATTATTTCTAAAATGAATCTGCCAACTTTTGGAACAGTATTGACCGCTTCGATATTTACAGGATTGATTGTTTTTTTTACTGCTCCCTATACAGGCCATATTTGGTACGACACGTTTGATATCATGGCCTATTTCATGGACGCGCTTGTGGGTTGGGGTGCTTGTGGACTGTGGTTAGGATGGTGGTATAGCCGGCGGGCGAAGGGAGTTAATGTTTAAGGTTTGTAGTTGTGGTTTGTGGTTATTCCAATCTTATTTGACGGATAAATAATAAACAAAAAAGTTAATTGAAATATCAATTAACTTTTTTGTTTATCGAACCTTAATATATTATTTCAACAATTACGTGCTGGCCCATACGTGGGGCCCTTCAAATCAAAGTACTTAACCCACAAAGACTAATCACAAAAAAACAAACCAACTCAAGGCATGATAATCTTCGAAGGCGTCGCCGCAATCTCAACCACTTCTATATCAAATATGAGATCTTGTCCGGCGAGTGGATGATTTGCATCGAGAATTACTGTGTCTTCTTTTATTTCGACAATCGTTACTGGGACCACTTGTCCTGATCCGTTCGTCATGTTAAGGCTCATGCCAACTTCGGGTGAAAGTTCCGGCGGAAAATTACTTTTCGGAAATTCAACGATCATATTTTCCTCTTTCTCTCCATATGCGTCGTCGACTGATATCTGGATTGTTTTTTTTTCCCCAATTTCCATTCCGCTAACCCCATCATCAAACCCTTTTATCACTTGCCCGCTACCTACCTGAAATTCGAGCGGCTCACGGCCAGATGAGCTATCAAACGTACTTCCATCCGTTAATCGACCATGATAATGAACTTTCACTGTATCACCTACTTTTACTTGTTGCATAAAAAAAATTTGTTGTTTTGTAGATATTGTGACATCATCGCCTCGGTTCTATTCAACTTCTGTTAGGCTATGGGCTAGTTACAGAAGAAGTCCTGCGCAACAAGAAGAGAAAGAAATGATACCTCCTTTAACAAAGTAACAGGATAAAATTTCATCTTCCAATAAAACTTTTTAAGGAGATTTGAAGTCTATGAATATAAAAAAGTTATACCACCACGTAAATACTTTCCGAATTTATTGACCATGAAAACATTTTACTTTGTACCTGGTTGTTTGCATCCCTTATAAATTCCGGTTGTGCACAAACCTCCACAAAAACCAAGGCGCCTGTAACGAATTTAGCGAGCTGGATCACTCCGGCGGCAGAACGAACTGGAACAATATTTACCATTTTTAACCGGGAAAAAAATCGCTGTATTTGCAAATCCTACTTCAGTAGTCGGCAGTTCAAACCTCGTCGATACGCTATTCAAAAAAGGTGTAAATATTACGGTGATCTTCGGGCCTGAACACGGATTTCGCGGTACTGCCGATGCAGGCGAAAAAATTGATAATGTAACAGATCCCGCGACGCAAGTTCCTGTGGTATCGTTATATGGCAAAAAAAGAAAACCATCTGCTGAAGACTTCAAAAACGTAGATGTGATGCTGTTTGACATACAGGATGTGGGGGTTCGCTTCTATACCTATATTTCTTCTCTTCAAGAGTACCTGGACTCCGCTGTCGAAAACGACAAGCCAGTCATCATACCTGACCGCCCCCAATCCAAATGGATTTTATATTGATGGGCCTGTCCTCCATCCTGCATTTAAATCCTTGTCGGCCTGCAGCAGGTTCCTATTGTCTACGCTATGACCATCGGAGAATGTGCAAAAATGCTGGCAGGTGAGATGTGGCTAAGGCCCGATACAAAGGGCTCGTCACGTCCAGCTCCTAAACCTAACCGTTATTCCTTGTGAAAACTACACGCACAAAAGCAAGTATGTGCTTCCTGTTAAACCTTCTCCCAACTTGCCAGAGATTCAGTCCATTTATCTGTACTCTTCTACTTGTTTTTTTGAGGGTACTGTATTGAGTGAAGGTCGTGGTACAGATCATCCATTTCAACTATTCGGACATCCATCACTTCCGAAAAATTTAGCCAGCTTCACACCACGAAGCAAGGAAGTGGCAAAGAATCCGAAATTGCTAAATCAAATATGTTAGGGATAGGACGTGCATGGCACACCGGATGAAACATTGAAAAAAATCAATAGCCAGATACAATTGAAATGGTTGATTGAAGCATACAAAATATTTCCTCAAAAAGATTCTTTCTTCCTTAAAAACGATTTTATCAACCTTCTCGCCGGAAATGATCTTTTCGCAAAACAAATCAGAGAGGGAAAATAAGAAGAAGAAATACGAACAAGTTGGGAACCTGCACTGACTGAATTCAAAAAAACAAGAAAGAAGTATTTGCTCTACGAGGACTTTTGAGTTAGCAGAAAAGAATAGTTCACAAGTTTACAAGTTTACAACTTTACAACTTTACAAGTTCACCGGTTAAAGATTAACTTGCGAACTCGTGAACTCGTGAACTATAAAACAACACCATTGCAAAGAACTCTCCGCAT
>DAINQQ010000114.1:0-16647 GCA_036742645.1 Flavitalea sp. | reverse complement strand
ATTATGATAGGCGGCAAAAAAGAAGTGGTTGACTCGGTAATGCCCATTTTCCAGGTCATGGGAAAAAATATGGTGTACCAGGGAAAGGCGGGTGCTGGCCAGCATACAAAAATGTGTAACCAGATCACGATCGCTGGAACAATGATCGGCGTGTGCGAGGGGCTTATATATGGAGTAAAGGCCGGCCTGGATTTGAATACCATGTTAGAATCTATCTCCAAAGGAGCTGCTGCTTGCTGGACTCTTGATGTACTTGCACCGAAAGTCGTGAAAGGTGATTTTGCACCAGGATTTTCTGTAGACAATTTTGTAAAAGATCTTACTATCGCTCTTGAAGAAGCAGAAGCAATGAAACTACCATTACCAGGCCTTGCATTGGTAAAACAGCTATACCTAAGTATCCAGGCAATAGGTAAAGGCTCTTCAGGTACGCAGGTTTTATATCTTGCGCTGAAAAGGCTGGCAAATATGGATTAGAAATTTCTAAACCTGGGTTAGATCATTTGCTAAAGTGCAGGCTTCGTTCTTCGGCCAGCAAATCCCGCGAGAAAGATCACAACTCCAAGGGCGATATGCAAGAAGTTATCGGCTCCATTAACGTGCAGAAAGCCCAGCAGCGTTCCCATCCCTTCGGTGCCAATATTGATCAGGCCCAGGACGCCCAAAAGAAAATACACAACACCGAATACCTTAAGCACAATAGAAGTCGAGGCAGGAGCAAAAAGGGCGACGATTAAAAACAATGCGCCGCTGATAATATGTACCATACTATGTACAGTATCGGCGTGAAAAATAGCAGTTTCTGAATCGCCTATAATTGGATTCGATACGAATCCAAGAAGGCCTACAGCTATGAAAACTATCCCGAGAACAATGGCAGCAGTTTTTGTGTTCATTATTTATTGTTATTAGTTGTCTATTAAGTTACAAAAACTTTGTTGGAACATCAACCATCACAGCAATTGAAACAATTACCGGAATGAATGCCGGATCTCTCAGATGTTAAATCCACCAGATCTGCCAACATTCAATTGATCGATGCAATGGTTTCATTTGAAAAACAGTGCTGCCTGGAAATTCCTATTGGCCTAGTCCCACTTCCGTTATCGATTCATTATTCATATCCCCAGGAATCGTATGAGTCACAGAAAACAATCCCGTATTGATTGAATGTCGGTATAAAACATCGGTCTCCTAATTAGCAATCCCGTAGGGATTGAATATTCGTGTTTCGATAATAAGGCAGTTTTGTGGATTGTCAGGCTACTTCTTTAAAGATATACCTCTCACGAAGTCTGTTTCAAACTTTTTCAACAACTCTGTATATTCCTGGATGAACGTTATCTTCTTATGGTGCAATTTTGGTTCTCAATGTAATGAATGACATTGCTAAGGTGAGATCTCGAATATGAAAATCCTCCATATCCTTCCTGCCAGCTGAATTTCCGATTTGTAAATCCGTTTTCGTTGATCCACACGGATTAATTGCGTTTGATTGTCTTTATGAGAGAAGATAACGGCATGCGTTGGTCGCATTCCATGAACAAGTGAACGTGGTGGGTTACACCATTTATCGCTAATAGTTTGTTATCATTGTTTTGAACAATACCGGTAACGCTTCCCTATGGGATGGCTCACAGAAAAGAGAGGTTTTTCCATTGATATGTAATGTCCAATGGAATTGTTTCCATGCCTCGTAGTTCGCCATGACAGGGCGGCCGATTCTGGTCCGGATTCTGTAGATTTATTGTGTAGCTTAACAAAAAAAATTACATCGTTTTGAAATTGAGCGATGTAAGTAGGAAAAGAGGCACGGCAGAAATTCTCCGGAGCGTCCAGAAAATCACTTACTACATACTAAAAAGGTAGTCTTTACAGTTTGTATAAGTAATCCCAAACCCATGAAAACATATACAGCATTCCTGGATATGCTTATCCTATTTTTTTTGACCCTTGCCGTTCATTTCAGCGTCAGTGACAATTATATTGTTGATGACGTTAGTCGAAAAAGAGGAGCTCTCCACGTCTCTATAATCTCCTGGCAAACGTTTTTTGTTGTAGCCAGTTTCTGTGTATTCCTCCGATATATCGCGGAAAATTTTAATAGAGAGAATTCTAAGTAGAACTGTCTTGTTTTTTGCTCCAGAAAGCGTTGCGCCCAATTTAAAAACAGAGGAAATGCACAGAGGCAGACACAATGTCTTACCAGATAGCCAAATGGAGTTCCGTTGTTGTCCACGTTAGTCGACGGTCGACGACATCTCCTGTTCTGTCGCCAAATACGTTTCCAGCTCGTTGATCATCTGGCTGCTTCCGATGAATAAGGGAGTGCGTTGATGTAAATTATTGAACGGGATATCGAGTATTCTTTGTGTGCCGTCGATTGCTTTGCCTCCAGCTATTTCGTAAATAAAGGCCCAGGGCATGCATTCATACACGAGCCTTAGTTTTCCTTTCTTATATTTAGGCGAAGCAGGATTCAGGAATATGCCTCCTTTTATAAGGTTTCTATGGAGATCTGCTACCATACTGGCCACATGCCGTTGGGTGTAATAACCTTCTTCTTCTTTATTCTTTTGCTGAATGTGGTCCAGGTATTTTTGAATACCCGGAGAATAATTAAGATAATTACTGAAGTTAACTGAACAAATGCGTCCCTCTTCGGGGCATCTGATGTTTGGGTGACTGAGAAAGAATTCTCCTACTGATGGGTCGAGCGTAAATCCATTCACACTTCTCGTGGTTGCATAAACGAAAATAGTGGACGATCCATAGATCACATATCCTGCCGCTACCATTTTTTTCCCCTGGAATTGAAAATCTTCAAGAGTACATTTTTTCCCAGCCTCACTACTCCTCAGGTAGACTCCGAATATAGTGCCAATTGAAATGCAATTATCAATATTGCTGCTTCCATCAAGCGGATCAAATGCCACAATGTATTTGCTCTGCCGACTCTTTTCATCATCAAATGGGATCATATCATCCAGTTCTTCGCTAACAACGCCAGCGCAGCTGATACCCCGCTTCAGGCAGTTTATCAACGTGTCATTAGCAAGAATATCCAGTTTCTTCACTTCTTCTCCCTGTATATTGATCGTGCCAGTATCTCCTAACAGGTCAGCTAATCCCGCCTTGTTCACTTCGGCATTAATTAGTTTTGCGGCAAAGGCTATATCGCGCAAAAGAGTGCTTAACTCACCAGTCGCTTGCGGAAAATTTCTTTGTTCTGTGAACCTGAACTCATCAAGTGTTAATACGTTTTGGTTAATGCTCATATGAATGAATTTGTTCAGCCGTTGAATCTAACTTTTATTTGGACAGTTGCTTTCACAGTCCTTTTCATACCTGTTTATATATCCTCCGTTATTCTACTCCCATTTCGCAATGCAACACGATCGCCGTTTTTTCCGGAAGCTCTTTTCTATTCACATCTAACATCGCACGTCGTAAATCGATACAACCGCTTATCCCTTTAGATGCCAGGCCTTAGGCTTTACAAAAGCACGTAGCCCTGCGTGTGATAGTGTTGCGCCAAATCCAGAATGTTTTCTTCCGCTCCACGGTAATGCGGCACTCACGCGATCACAACAATTCCAGTATCCGCTTCCGGCGTTGATTTCCCGAAGAATTTTCTCAGCTCTTTCAAGTTTGCCCGAGTATACAGAAGCCGTCAAACCATACTCCGTATCCTGCATCAGGCGGATCGCGTCCTCATCATTTTTTACTTTCATAATTCCTATTACCGGACCAAAAGATTCATCTTTCATTACGGTCATGTCATGAGTTACGTCCACAAGAACCGTAGGTTGAAAATAATAACCTTTCTTGCTAATTCCCTCTCCACCGGTTACGACCGACGCGCCTTTTTGTAAAGCGTCTTTAATCTGGCTTTTCAATACTGTAAGCTGGTCCCTTCTTGTCAAAGGACCGAGATATACGCCTTCTTCAGTTGGCAATCCGATTTTCCATGACTTCACTTCTTTCACAAACTGATCAACATATTCATTATATACTTTTTCGTGTACATATATCCTTTCTACCGCGCAACAGCTTTGCCCGTTATTGTAGAAGGCACCATCCGCTGTTCCTGCTGCTACAGCAACGATGTCAGTAATATCATCTGCTACATACAAAGGATCTTTTCCACCTAATTCGCATTGACAGAGAACCATTTTTGATGCACATCTTTCATAAATGTATTTACCAGTCTTATAGGAACCCGTAAAAAAATAACCGTCGAAGGGAATATCCAGCAAAACCTTTCCAACATCTGCCGCTCCTGCCGCCACGTGAAAAATTTTGTCTGGTATACCTGCTCGTTTAAGATATTTCCCGATCTCCAGACCAGTAAGCGTGGCGTATTCAGATGGTTTGTACATCACAGCATTTCCACCCAACAGGGCCGGTACAAATACGTTTACCCCCACGAGGTAAGGATAATTCCAGGCTGATATATTGCAGATCACACCAAGGGGTTCGTAGGAAATTTTTTCTTTTAAATTGTTTTCATCAGTCATCCATTCGTCGGATAAATATTTTCCGGCATTATTGGTAAGCCATTCAATCCGTGTGCAGGCACCATTGATTTCATTGCGGGATTGTTGTAGCGGCTTGCCCACTTCAGAAGTAAGCACAGCCGCGAGGTCTTCGATATTTTCTTTGAGCAAGTCGGAAAATCGTTTTAATACGCGTACGCGTTCCGGAAGTGGCACTTTTTGCCATTCGGGTTGAGTTGATCGAAGTTCCTGAAACTTTGAGGTGATTGTGTCGATAGAATCTTCCTGTACTTCTTTAATTATTTCTTCAGTTGCAGGGTTGATGATTTGCATGTCTTGTCGTTTGAGACGATGAACGAAGGTAAAAGTTATGAAATTTTAAGGGAGTTTTTGGGAGGGGGAGACCTTAGGTGCGACTCCAATGTTAACCACAGAGGGTCACAGAGGGATTTCACAGAGGGCACAGAGGCAGGTCTTTTGTAGAGAAAGAAGTTAAGGCAAAAAGAGAATGGAACAAGAACACCAGGCGAGTTCACAACGAGCACGCGGAGAACGAATACTAAAGTGCCTTCAAATAAAGGTTCTTAAAATCTTCTCTGCTTACCGGCTTTGGATTATTCGGATGTGCAAAATCAGCTATCGCAAGATCGGCCAGAGTTTCAATGTGCTCTTGTTTAACGCCAATGGCAGTTAGCTTATGTGGTATGTTAATTCTTGAATTAAGGTCAAATAAATACCTCACAACAGCCTCGCCGGTCTCTTGTTTTAATGCAAGTGTCCTGGCAATGCGCTTGAATTTATCTTCGAACCCTGCAATATTAAATTCAATTCCGTAAGGGATGTTTACGGCATTTGCAAGGCCATGATGTGTATCGAGTAAAGAAGATAACGGATGCGCCAATGAATGCACAACGCCTAATCCCTTTTGAAAAGCCACTGCACCCATCAGCGAAGCGATCAGCATTTTACTTCTCGATTGTATATCCGGTTTGTTCACTGCCTGTTCCAGCGATTCACTGATTAACAACATTCCTTCCAGCGCAATGCCTTCACAAATGGGATGTGGCATCTTCGCGAGGTAGGCTTCCATATTATGGGTTAGAGCGTCCATGCCGGTTGCGGCAGTAATGAAAGGCGGCAAATCCATTGTTAGGAGCGGATCGGCAAATACTATTTTCGCAAGAAGCTTTGGTGAGAAAAGGATTTTTTTCTGGTGCGTTTCATCGTCGGCGATAATAGCGCTCCTTCCAACTTCACTCCCTGTTCCCGCGGTCGTGGGAATTGTGATGAAATGTGGAACTTCATTGGTAACATATACATCGCCGCCAATAAGATCATCGTACTTGAAAAGGTCTTCACGATGATTGATACGTAGAACGATCGCTCTTGCCACGTCCATCGCTGCACCGCCGCCGAAGCCGATGATGCAATCTCTGTTTGAAGAATCATAGATATCGGTTCCTTTGTATACATCAGACTTCACCGGATTTTTGTGGATATCACTAAAAACTTCCGTGGAAATATTCTTCTTTTGAACGTCACGCAGGGCTTCCTTAAAAAACGGCAATTGAACTACCGTGCTGTCGGTGACAAATAACGGTGCCGACAACTTATTCTTGACCAGGTAATCTCCTAACTCCTTACTTGATCCTGGTCCAAACCGAATGATTGTCGGAAAATTATATTGATAGGTCTTATCGAAGTCCATAGAGTTAAATTGAAATAGCAAACTAAAAAATCATTTGTCAACTCTGTGTCCCCTGTGGTTCAAAAACTCTCACATCACAGGCGTTTTGTGTATGGAAGAAAAATAGCCGCAGAGGGACACAGACGTTTGCAGGGAGGGGCACAGAGATTTTCGAATATTATTAAACAAACGATATTCTCCTAAATAATCTCAAAATATCTTTTGTATTCCCAATCGGTCACCGCTTTTAAATGTTGCCTCCATTCCCATTCCCGCGTATTTGTGAAATGGTCAACAAATGCTTCACCGAAGATTTCTTTAGCCACTTCTGACTGTTTCATCATTTGTGTCGCGTCATGCAGATTATGTGGCAGTGTTCCATAATTAAATTCCTTATAACCATTGCCCACAGTAGCGGGTTGTGTCAACGATAACTTTTTTCGAATTCCATATAAGCCAGATGCCAGGCACGCGGCCATGGCGAGGTACGGATTTGCGTCAGATCCAATCACACGCGTCTCGAGCCTGCACGATTTGCTGCCGCCCGATAGCACGCGTAGAGCTACAGTCCTGTTATCTAATCCCCATGTTAGAGTAGTCGGAGCCCATGCTCCTTCCACAAGCCGCTTGTAACTGTTTATGGTGGGCGCAAACATCGGAAGAATATAAGGCAGACAATGCAACTGGCCGGCAAGATAATTTTTCATCAGTTCACTCATCCCGGCAGGATCCTTTTCATCGTAAAAAAGATTCTTTGAAGCGCCTTTATCCCAAAGGCTCTGGTGCACGTGTCCACCGCAGCCCGGCAGGTTTTCATTGATCTTTGCCATGAAAGTGGCCATAATACCATGCCTATACGCGATTACTTTCACGGCTGTTTTGAACAAAACCGCTCTATCTGCAGCTTCAGGAAGGCCTGCATAGACGATAGCAGCTTCATAAGTGCCGGGGCCTGTTTCAGTATGCAGGCCTTCCAGGGGCACATTGAACTTATTCAGTTCGCCGAACAGGTCTTTGAAATACTCCTGCTGCAGGTTTGTTCTGAGGATCGAATAGCCAAACATCCCGGGCGTAAGTAACTTGAGGTTTTTATACTCTTTATCGTGGATGCTTTGTGGAGTCTCAGCGAAATTAAACCATTCAAATTCCTGAGCGAACACGGGTGAAAATCCTTCCGATCCAGCGGTTGTCAATACCCTCTTTAATAACTGTCTCGGACATACGGACGATGGTTGGCCATCGTGCTGGACCATTTCCCCAAGGAAAAATGGAACATCGCTTTCCCACGGGATCTTTCTGAAGGTTGATAAATCGAGCCTGGCCGGACAATCGGGATAACCGGAATGCCATCCTGTGAAGTTGACATTATCGTAAGTAACATCGGCAGCGTCCCAACCGAATATGACATCACAAAAGCTGGTGCCTGATTCGATAACAGATAAAAATTTTTCAGTGGAAATATATTTACCGCGGAGTATTCCATCAATATCAGTAAACGCAATTTTTACTTTCCCGGAACCATGCGATCGTACATATTCTGTGATTTCGCTGTTTGTCATACAAATGCTTTAGCCGGCATAAATTACTGATTATTGATGAACAACTATTTTTTGAAAAGTTTAAACATAACGAAGCAAGCTACCATTATCAAGATATAAATTAACGCAAGGTTGGAGTTATAGATCGTCATCGCTACAAATGAAACGGACGCAATGATTAACGCAATCACGGGGAAGAACGGATAAAATGGAACCTTGAAGGGGCGTACGAGTGCAGGCTCATTATGTCGCAGTCTTATCAACGCAATCATCGAAATGATGTACAATGTCAATGCACCAAACACCGAAATCGTAATGATGGCGGCGGTTTTTCCTGTTAACAATGCAATGATGCCTATTGCCATGTTTATGAGCAACGCATTTGAAGGCGTTTGAAAACGCCGGTGAACTTTGCCGATGAAAGCAGGAGCAAATCTTACTCTTCCAAATTCAAAGCTCGAACGCCCTGCTGCGAGAATGATGCCATGGAAAGATGCTATTAACCCAAACAAACCAATTGTGATCAGCAAATGGTATAACCAATTATTCTTTCCAACAATATGTCCAAGTGCCAATGGGAGAGGGGAATCGGAAACAGTTCCATCTGGCTTGTATACGATCGCTTCCCAGCCGGCCACGCCAATAGATCCAACAAAAGTGAGGATGCATAAAATCACCAGTGTTAAGATTGCCGAACCGAAGCCAAAAAGAATGGTTCGTTGCGGGCGCACAGTTTCTTCCGCGACATTCGCCACGCCCTCTATCGCCAGGAAAAACCAAATTGCAAAAGGAATGGATGCAAACACACCCTGCCAACCATTTGGAAATGCACGGTGTTGAAGATTCGTCATGTCCGCGTGCGGAAGCGTGACGCCGGCGAAGAGCAACAATTCTCCCACAGCAAGGGCCGTAATGATAAGCTCGAAGCTGGCCGCTGCTTTCACACCGTAAATATTAAGTGCAGTAAAAGTTATGTATGCGAAAATCGCGATGGCTAAAATCGGGATCTGCGGAAAAAACAAATTGAAATACGCGCCGATGGCAAACGCAATCGCGGGAGGTGCGAAAATGAATTCAACATTCTGAGCCATACCCGCTATAAAGGCCATGTTCTTTCCCATCGCTCGCTCAGCATAATCGAATGCTCCACCGGCTTTCGGAATCGCACAGGCCAACTCTGCATAGCTGAAAGTAAACGTCACATAGAGGATGATAATGAAAAACGTTGCAATCCCTAAGCCTAAAGTACCTCCTTGTTCGAGTCCGAGGTTCCAGCCGAAATACATTCCAGAAATAACGTAGCCAACACCCAGTCCCCATAGCATTGCCGGACTAAGGGTCCTTTTTAATTCAAGAGATGATGAAGTCAAATGAAAAAATTATAAGCGAATATCTGGAAATAAGTAGTGAGTGGTCGGTTGTGAGTGGTGAGTTAGTGAGTTGGTGAGGTGTGAGTTAGTGAATGGTGAGTTGTAAGTAGCAACTATAACCAAGAACTCACACGTCATTACCGACAACTCAGCATTCACAACTCACCACTTGCCTTTTCGTCCAGCTTCACTTCTAGCTCTTTAATCTCACGTTCAGAAAAAGCTGACAGGCTGTTTGTGCCAATAGCAATGTTTCGCAACTTGAAGATCTGATCTTCCGTTAAAACCAGCAGGTAGTTGTACAAATGGCGGTAGCTCGTTGTAGACTGGAGGTCTGTTTCGGTTGTCATAAAAAAAGATAATAGACCCGCAAGTAATGGAAAAAACACATGCTTCAATATTAAGTTTCTCTGCCTTTTATAGACATATTGTTAACAGGAACTGTGTATTAATTTTTTTGTTTGTGTGGAAATAACGGGGTATATGATGTGGCCGCAGATTGTCAAGAAAGCCTAAAAGGGCATGCCAAGGTTTTGAGCCGCGCCATGCCTACACTATTCTATAGGCAAAGCCGCAAAGGTTTTGCTCTCTTTGCGCGATCCTTCCGCCGTGATCTGATCAGTTCTTTAGTCTTTCGGAATACTCAGGTATCTTTTTAATTTCAAGAAAGATAATCTCCTTTAGCGCTTTAATCTTATGCTCGGTAGGCATGCTGTTCAAAATCAAATTACCATCGGTTGTAGCGATGGAAATCTCATCACCAAACTCGTTGATAATTTCATTCTCATTGAAGAGTATAAAAAAATAAAAAGGCTTCTCGGTAAAACTGGGGATTACTTCTGCGGAGTACGTTCGGTCGGAGAAATTGAATTGTATCACGGTATCATTCATCACGGTTCTGTTTTGTATTTCAAATTTAAAAATCAAATAAACTCGTCCCGAATACTAACATTTTTGGTTATAGGAATTGTTCTAACCGCTGTAAGTGGTTATACTTAGGCAGCAAAATTGGGAGTTGGGAGGAGCTCGCCGTTGCTGGTAATGGTCTTATAGGGACCACCAATTTAACTACAGAGGACGCAGAGGATACATTGATGTACACAGAGAGATTCGTGACTGTGATCGTTTGAAGATTACTAACGGTCGGCATTAAGGCTTTCTTTGGCCATTCACCACTATGTGGGTACGCGTTCACTGGTCGAGTGTCGATGTCGATGGTAAAATGCAGGACTCGCGACTCCCCTAGACCGCTTCTGCAATTGCCACATCACTCCGTGCTTCAAAATACCTGTTGAGTGCGTTCTCGAGTGTGGGAAGGATTATACCTTTTTCACTTTTCAAGACACTGTACATAGGCCTTGGTGCTTTCAGGTTCATAAGGCGCAGCGAACGTGGCTTCAGCAGGCTTTTGTTGTACCCGCCAATTCGCGCGATCTCGTAAGCCATATCCGCCCAGGTTATTTCGCCATTGTTTGAAACGTGCCATATTCCGTTTTCATCATCAATTAAGAGATCTAATGACGTGTGCACGAGATCGGGAACATAGGTGGGGGATATATGCACATCCTTCATCACCGGAAAATACTGGGATAGCAATAAAGAGTTCACAACATGGTTTACAAAATTGTACTGGTCCCAGGGACCAAAAAAAGCGCTGGTTCGAATGACAAGGGCTGAATCACAACCTGCAATGACTTTTGCTTCAGCTTCTGCCTTGCTCTTGCCATAAACATTTAAAGGCCTTGGTTCGTCAGATTCCAGATAGGCTGCTTTTTTTAAGCCATCAAACACGAGATCTGAAGAGAAGGTCATGAATTTGATTCCATGTTTTTTGCATGCAGCCGCGAGGAGTTCGGGCCCAGTTCTATTATCATCGAAGCATTTGTCGACTTCTGATTCCGCATCGTCTACACGAACGTATCCCGCTGCATTAACAATCGCCCACGGTCTGTAGAAGGTGATTGCCTTCTCAATCTCCACAGCATTGCAAATATTTACATCCTGCCTACTTAATATGCGATAAGTTACACCTCGATCCTCACAGATGCGGGCAAACGCTTTTCCCAGCGTTCCGTTCTTGCCAATGATCAGCATGGGTGTACTCCGGCCCTTACAGAAAACCGGGACCTTCTCCGCAAATTCGTTGTCATAAAGCAACCTGATATTTCGATGCCACCAACCTTTGTCGATAAGTAACGGATGAGATTTTGATTCGTTCGTCCTTAAGGATTTGATGTAAGACGCCAGGGCCGTAGGACGCGGTTTGCCAGACAGTACTGAGAAAACACCCGGCTCATAGTCTCCTTTCGGCTGCGTCAATAGCCGGTTCCATCCAAAAGCACCTAATAACGACCAGGCAGTGACGGCTTTTATCGCAATACCTTCCTTTATAAGCAAGCAACAGATCTCATATTTCTCTTTAAACCATCTCAGCTGCTCTTCCCTGGTACAATGAAGATGAACTTCGGTCATGGCGATTGGGAGCCTATACCGGTGCCAGGCTTCTTTTAAAAGCACTTCCAGTCCGGATCGCTCGTCATGATCAACGCGAACAGCTTCAACATCGGCGTATTCATGTATTCTATTCCCTCCATAAGTGTGAGGTGGATATTTCTGGTAGTGCTGATCGAGATATCGTTCCGAGGTAACATAATGATTAAATCCCATGATGTCCGGAGGACAGGGATTTCGATAAAAGAAGAGTAGTTCGTCCTCGGAGATACCAGTATCAATAAAGTTCTGCCACAGCGGATGGCCGGGAACGACTTTGCCGCACAAAAAATCAAACGTTAGCCAGCGCCGATGATTCTCAAAAATGGCCTGGTATTGTAGCAGTGGAGTGCTGTACGTCTTACCAAGATCTTCGGTCTGAATCAGCTTTGCTGTTGGATTAACGGTACGAATTGCCTGCATGGAAAGCACAACCGCTTTAAGCTGATTCAGTAACATCTTCGCAAAGCTCCTGTCTTTCTTATGATGGGGATACCACAAACCATACAGCCCGCTGAAACGGGCTGTGGTTAGCGGTTCATTAACCGGTGTATAGTTTTCAATCCACGGGAATTTTGTCGCAACATTCAACGCATAGTCTTGCAATTGCTCGGGGAAGTGATCATCGAGTAAACCAGTATATTTTGGTCCGCTGCCGTGATGAATAAGTCCGGCAATAGGAACAATTCCGCGTTGCTGCAATTCCGAAAGCTTCGTTTCAGCCCAGCACCAGTCAATAGATTGTCCTCTCTCCGGCTGATGTCGTTCCCAGAGAATTGGAAACCGCATTGCTTTTATGCCCAACTCCGCAATTATCTCGAGATCCTGGTCACGCCCGTAATGACCTGAGTACTCCAATTGATCGAAATACTCATCCCTAACTCTATTGATTGTACATTCAATTCCGCCCCAGATCTCAGGATTGCAATAATGGGATCTTGTGTCCATTCAGTTGTGTTTCTGGATGATTTTGCACCAATTTTTTGAAAAGAGTCAAAGATTGTGCAACAACCTGGTCCATATTATAATATTTGTACGTTGCGAGTCGACCAACAAAGTAAGTATTCGTCATCGCGTTTGCAAGCTGCTGATATTTCTTATAAAGTTCAGCATTCTCGGGCCGCGGAACTGGATAATATGGATCACCTTCTGCCTTCGGATATTCGTAAACGATACTCGTCTTATGATGTTTCTGGCCGGTTAGATACTTAAAATCTGTTATCCGGGTATAGGCCTGCTCATTTGGATAGTTCACAGTACCGGTGGGCTGGAAAAATTCACTGTCGATTGTCTCGAACTTGAATTCGATCGACCGGTAGGGCAATTTACCATAACAGTAATTGAAGTAAGCATCCACAGGGCCGGTATATATCATGTATTTGTAAGGAATCACATCAATGATTTCTTTGTAATCGGTGTTCAGCATTATTTTAATGTTCGGGTGAGACAGCATATTCTGAAACATCCTCGTATATCCGTACAAAGGCATAGCCTGGTATATGTCTGTGAAATACCGATCGTCTTTATTAGTCCTGGTCGGCACACGCGCGGTCACCGATGCATCAAGCTCAGAAGGATCGAGATCCCACATTTTCCGCGTATACCCACGGAAGAACTTCTCGTACAGCTCACGGCCAACCTTGCTTACTACAACATCTTCTGAAGTCTTAACGCGTGCAATATTTTCAGCCTTTGAATTAAAAAATTCTTCAACCTGTTGTGAACAAAGATTCAGACCATAAAGTTTATTGATAGTATTTTGATTGATCGGTATTGGCACTAATTGTCCGTCAACGCTTGCCAGTACCCGGTGTTCATAGGGACGCCATGGAGTGAATTGCCCTAAATAATCAAAGACGTCCCTTGAGTTCGTGTGAAAAATGTGTGGTCCATATTTGTGAATTAGTATGCCTTCCTTATTATAATAGTCATAAGCATTTCCACCAATATGTGATCTTTGATCGATGATTAATACTTTTTTTCCTGCTTTGGAGGCTAACCTTTCTGCCAGTACGCTACCGGCAAATCCTGCCCCGACAATTAAATAATCAAACATACGCCTGCTCCTTTGTTTTTTGGTTAGTAATGTGTTTTTCATTGTAGGTTGCGATGATGTGATGCAACATCTTTTTCCATGTATTATCCCAGGAGTTATCCGCAAGGAAAGTGTCGACTTCTTCGAGCCACTTCTTTTTGTCGTGGATGGCCAGCGTCGATTCAATGCTGTTCATAAAATCCTCAGGTGTATCGGCAATGCTAACAAGCTTTTTGACACCATACGGATTCACCACGTCGGTAATTGAAGTTGAGATAACCGGTTTCCCTGCACTTAAGTACTCGGGAGTCTTAGTAGGGCTGATAAAACGGGTGGATTCATTTAAAGCAAACGGGATCATAGCAATGTCCCAACCGGCGAGGTAAGCCGGAAGTTCCTGGTATGTTTTTCCTCCGAGATAATGGATATTATGCGGTTTCGGCAAAGTTTCAGGGTCGATTTTTACAACAGGCCCAATCATTACAAAGTGCCAGTCTGGTCTTTGCTCCGCCATTTTTGCAACCAGGTCGATATTCATCCTTTCATCGATCACGCCAAAGAAACCAATGCGCGGATGAGGAATATGCTTTTGATCTGCAGGCTCAACGGTGATCTGGCGAGCTAGTGAAAAATGTTCCTTCTCGATGCTGCTCGGAAAAGGATGGATGTTGTTGTGTAAGTCTTTCTTTACCTGATACAAACTGTGGCCTCCCGTGAATATGAGGTCAGCTTTTTGAAACATTTCGGCTTCAAGCTGTTTTAATTCAGGTGGAGCAAACTTGAATGCCGATAATTCATCCATGCAGTCATAAACAACCAGCTGGGGTTCGAAATGATCGCTGATACTTAAAGCCATTGGAGTATAATACCAGAACAAGTAGCTTTCAATCTGCAGGTTTCTAAAAAGCTTATTCAGCAAATCCTTTTGAGTATCAATTTTTTCTTCTTCTGAAAGCTTGTTGTCCAAACAAGGAACGATGATCCAAACATTTTCCTCGTTCATTGTTACCTGCAAACTATTCCTGCCATCATGGAGAATCGGTTCTTCAATAAAAAAAACTCTGAAGTGTTTGGCAAACCGACTTAATAAATGTTGTGGCCGCTGATAAACAAAATTCCAGCGCAGATGAGAAAAGCAAATGAGGTCTTGTGTAACGGAATTGGAAGGTGTAGTATATAGTTTATTCATGCCTTTACTAAATACTATTTATATGCCATCGGTTTTCACTAAAACTGGCATGGATTGCATTGAAAATGATTTGTTCAGCGTGGAAAAAAATCCTCATTTGACCGAGTGAGGAAAGAACAGACACCTAGTTTAAAATTAGCATTTGAAGGTTCAACAAACTGTTATCGAGCGTATACTAGAACGGCGGATGTCCACTGTTGTTCCAAGTATCTAACGATGAAGGGAAGAACGATTCCAAGCTGAAGGTAATACTCCTGGACGTGCTTAGGGAGAAGATCGAAATCGGTTATTAGCTGACGACAGGAGGGAGAACCACAATGGCAGCGCATGGTCCAGTGTCGCTCCAACATCGAGCTCGAATAATCCCAAAGCACCTCTTCACCTTTCGCAATTGGGCGTAAAGCGACTAATTCGAGCTGGCTGTTTATACCCGCATTTGGATCACATGAGTGATTGCTATAACGAAATGGAACTTCTGCTATGATATAGCTATCAATACCAACCTGCAGACAATAAGATTCCCGCTCGCCCAGCGAGAGGCTATCGCTAAAATCCAATTTTTCACCACGAATAGTTATGATTGGAGATCCTTTCGAAATGTTTCGAGTGGCGAATGTTCCCTTTCCAAATTTTGAATCCTGAACTGTTATCAATTGCCTCTGGCCATTATCCATGAGTTGTGGTTTTAAAGAGATTCGCAAATCGCATTCCATGTGAGTGTTGGAGATGAAATGGTGAGTGGTGAGTTGTGAATGGTGATGACTTTCTCTGTATACTTCTGGCGTACCTCTTGGCAATTCACTCCGGAAGTACATAATCTCCGCTTAACCACACCGAGGCACAGGAGGTACACAGGGGGAGAAGTGAGGGAGAGCTTTCAGCAAAAAACAAGGTTGCACTTCATATATGCAACCTATTATGTTGTAGGTCAAAAACAGGCAGGACTTACAAGACCTTGTTTCTGCGACTTAAAGGTCGGTAGCGGAGAAGGTATCGCCTTGATTAATATCTCCTGTCTGGTAGCCTTTTTTGAACCAGTACATTCTCTGCTCTGAAGTTCCATGTGTGAAAGCGTCGGGAACTACACGTCCCTGGGCTTGTCGTTGAAGATTATCATCGCCGATTGCATTGGCAGCGGTGAGTGCCTCTTCAATATCTCCGGCCTGAAGATATTTTTTATTATGATGTGCAAAGACGCCTGCATAAAAGTCGGCTTGCAATTCGAGTTTTACAGAGAGTTGGTTGTATTCCGTTTCGCTCATCTGCTGGCGGGCCCTTGCCATTTTTTCCGTTATACCCATGAGGTATTGGATATGATGGCCTACCTCATGTGCAATGACGTAGGCCATGGCAAAATCACCGGATACATTGAACCTCTGCTTCAATTCATTATAAAATGAGAGATCAATATAGACTTGTTGATCCGCAGGACAATAAAAAGGTCCTGAAGCCTGGCTGGCATTTCCGCAACCTGATGATGTAACCTGGCTAAATAACACAAGCCTCGGCTCCCGGTATTGACCATCGCCCAATAAAGAGTTCCAGACATCCTCCGTATCCCCGAAAACAACTTTTACAAAGCCGGCCAGTTCGTCTTCTTCAGCTTTTTGTTCTGCGCTCATTTCTGGTGCACCTGCGCCAGGCACGTTCTGCGGCAATTGCGATGCATCGCCACCACCAAGGAAAAAGTTGATCAATAAGGCGATTACACCGATGATGCCACCACCGACAGCCAAGCCACCGCCCGACATACCGCGACGATCATCAACGTTCGTGCTTTCGCGCCTGCCTTTCCATAACATAATAGTAGGTTTTTATTGAAAGTTCAAGTTAGATTCT
>DAINQQ010000113.1:0-16957 GCA_036742645.1 Flavitalea sp. | reverse complement strand
GGGTGAAAAATGTTGGGGCTCGAATTATACCTTCCGGGAAAACGGTTTACTTGGTGAATGATTTTGGTAAAATCGCTGACAGCAATATGGTGATTTCTTCGCTTATTCAAAAGGCTATTGATGACTGTGCGAAAAAAGGTGGTGGAATTGTCGCCTTCGAAGCCGGTGTATATACCAGTGGCGCTATTTATCTCAAAAAAGGAGTTCACCTGAGAATTGACAAGGGTGTATTGATTAAGGGCAGCACGAACTTTGATGACTATCCTGAGATCGACACACGCATTGCCGGTATTGAAATGCGCTGGCCTTCTGCACTCATTAATATCATCGGCCAGGAAAATGTCATGGTAAGTGGTGACGGAAAGATCAATGCGCAAGGGAAATTCTGCTGGGATAAATACTGGGCAATGCGAAAAGAATATGAGCCGAAGGGTTTACGATGGATCGTTGATTACGACGCAAAAAGAGTGAGAACATTCCTGGTTCAATCTTCTTCAGATGTGACATTAAAAGGGCTGACATTTTCCAACGCCGGTTTTTGGACTGTACAACTTCTCTACTCTGACCACATTACGGTTGATGGGATCACTATCCGCAACAATGAAGATGGCAAAGGCCCCAGCACTGATGGTATCGATATAGATTCGTCATCATGGATATTGGTGGAGAACTCAGACATTGATTGCAACGACGATGATTTTTGCCTGAAGGCAGGAAGAGATGCAGATGGTTTGCGAGTTAATCGTCCCACAGAGTACGTAGTCATTCGCAAATGTGTAGCACGTAAAGGCGGTGGGTTGCTAACGTTAGGAAGCGAAACTTCCGGCAGCATTCGTCATGTTTTAGCTGCCGATCTCATTGCAGAAGGGACAGGGAACGGTTTTCACATTAAATCAGCAACTACCCGGGGAGGCACGGTGGAAGATATTCATTTTCGTAACATTACAATGGACAGCGTTGGCAATGCATTCATGTATACCATGAACTGGAATCCTTCTTATAGTTACTCCCGATTACCGGAAGGTTATACAAAGGAGACGTTGCCCGTACATTGGAAAGTGATGTTGACAAAAGTGGAACCTGAAGAGAAAGGAATTCCCCACTTTAAGGATATTCATATTTCCAACGTATTTGTAAAGCATGCACAGAAAGCGATCAATGCCAGCGGCCTGGATAAATCAATGTTGGAGAATTTTAAGTTCAGCGATGTGCGAATCAATGCTTCTACTGCAGGCGAGATCAACTTCGCAAAAGATTGGAAATGGAAAAATGTAACGATTAATACTTCCGATGAAAGCAGGGTAAATATAAAAAACTCAACCGGCTTGCGCTTATAATAGGTCCTATATTGATTTCTTCCCCAAAGGACAAGTTCTAGCCGAGTATCCTTACATTTACCGTATCTGAAATAAGCATTTCAATCGGCAAATTAGATGAAGGAAAATTTATCACATGCTTCCATCGAACCATTGCTCAATTACTTTGATCGCCTGATACCCTTAAACCAAGAAGAGAAAGACCTCGTTACTGCAAAATTCCATCCACGTCTTTTTCGAAAGCGTCAGTATGTGTTGCAGGAAGGAGAAGTGTGCATTCAATTTTATTTCGTGTTCAGGGGTTGTCTGAGGATGTATAAAATTGATGATAAGGGCAGCATGCATATCCTTCAATTTGCTGCCGAGAACTACTGGATAAATGATCTTGGAAGCTTTCACGCCCTAAAACGTTCCACTCTGAATATTGATGCACTGGAAGATACTGTTGTATTGCAGATCAATCGTGATGACCTGATATCACTTTATATTCAAGCACCGAAGTTTGACCGCATTTTCCGTGTACTGATAGAAAACAGCTTTGTTCGGTTGCAAGAACGATTGCTCCAAAGCATTAGTTCGACTGCTGAAGAGCGTTATCAATCCTTTCTTGAAGTTTACCCACATTTAGTTAATCGTCTTTCGCAGGTACAAATCGCTGCATTCTTAGGCATCACGCCAGAATTCTTAAGTCGCCTGCGAAACCGGCGAACTAACGTGTCAAAACCCCGGAAACCTTAAACTAGTTCAATATTATTTCTTAAACAAGGTCATTGGTCAACCCTGTCCCGGCGACCGACATTTGCATTAATAAATCAATTGTCAAAAATCAAAAAGAAATAGTATGACACAGTTAAATTCAAACAAATCGAAGGTCGCGGTTATTGGACTTGGTAATATTGGGAGTGCAGTCGCCACTAATCTTGTAAAAGGCAATCGCTCTATTGTTGTTTCCGACAGAAAGATTGAAAAGGCAAAGATGCTTTCTCAAAAGCTAGGAAACCTTGCGCAGCCAATGGACATTCCTACTGCCATTAAACAAGCAGACATTGTTGTATTTGCCATCTGGTTCGATGCGATCAAAGAATTGCTGAACACCTATGCTAAGGAACTCAGGGGAAAAATCATTGTTGATCCTTCTAATCCAATTGCTCCAGATGAAAAAGGGGGATTTAGAAAAATTATTGGTGAAACGGAATCTGCAGGCGAGATACTTTCTTCCCTTCTTCCGACGGACGCAAAACTTGTCAAAGCATTGGGTACATTAGGCGTTGCTTCGCTTGCCAATGCAGCGTTCCGAACTCCTGAGCCCGCTGTTTCGTTTTATGCTACAGATGATACCAGCATTAATGAAATAGTTGAAGAGCTGATCCGTGATAATGGGTTTGCCCCTGTCAATATTGGTGCCCTTGACCAGTCTATCCGCATTGAAGTGTTTGGCGATCTGCATGAATTTGGTGCATTAGGCAAAACGGTTACGGTATCTGAAGCGAAAGAAATCGTTTCGACAGATGGAAAGTTCTATACCGCTGTGTAGATAGCGATGTATTATACCCAATTGGACACACACTATTTTCCTGGAGAACTTTCAGGCCGTATGGACAAGCATGGTAACTTTTAAAGCAGTAGTTCAATTAGTTAATAAATTTGAAAACAAATAACATATGATCAAACCAAGAGGATTGCTCTGGATATGGAATATACCATTTGCATTAGTCAGTTGCTTACTCCTTAGTTCCAATGTGCATTCCCAGACAATCAAGTTTGACAAAAATAAACTTGAGACCATTAATGTATCTATGTCAATGGAAAAATTGATGGGCAAAGAGGTAGTAAAAGTTATAAAAGACTCCGCAGTGAAGAAAGTTGATGAACCTACGTTTGTTAAATTAAAAGGAGTTGATTTCAGAAATGGAACTATTGAAGTAAAGGTGCTGAGCAGGCTGTTGAAAAATGCGGCGGACTTTTCACGAGGCTTTATCGGAATTGCATTTAGGATAAACGACAGCAATTCAAAATTTGAGGGTATATATCTCCGTCCGACAAATGCAAGGGCCGAAAACCAGGTACGACGGAATCATTCCATTCAATATTTCTCTTTCCCCGACTACAAATTTGAGCGCCTTAGAAAAGAAGCGCCCGAACAATATGAATCATACACGGACATGGCATTGAACGAATGGATAACGATGAAAATTGAAGTGAAGGAAAAACAAGCGAAACTTTTTATTAATAACAATAAACAGCCATCATTAGTAGTAAATGATCTAAAACACGGCGCTAATTCCTCCGGGACAATTGGCTTGTGGGTCGATATTGGTACGGAAGGATTTTTTACCGATTTAAAAATCTTTAAGGAATGATTTGCGATTACCACTTTTGACAAGATTTTCGTCTTCAATACAAATCAAACGCTAGATCTGTATCAAATTAAGTTCTGAATGTTTAAGTTACGGGATAATGTCATCAAGGAAATTCGACAACACTTGTGTAACTTTTTTGTTATGATAAGCGATCGCTTTAGTTCTTCTTTTTGGCCTGTATTTCTCCGTAGGTGGGGATTTGATGCATTATCGATGCACGCACCATGGTTAACAGATAAACCTCTGCCTGATAAAACTCAAAGGCAATGACTGGGTTCGTGGCCGACTTAATCTTATTGTAATATTCCTCCAGGCTTTTCTCCTGAACCTGGCGGTTTTTAAAATATTTGCCGGCCAGAGAGTCGGCTGCCCCTGGGGTCATATTTCCGTAGGAGAGGGCTGTTTGTTCATATAATTGCATCCGGGCTTTGGCCACTTCCTTATTTTTTGCCAAATACTCATCATATATCTTCCAGAAGGTAACGGAGTCCTTCCCCGTCACTGGAACCAGCCTGGCTACAGCCTCCTTTTTCTGCACACCCAGTAAATTAACCATAGCATCTGTTTCAGCGTCGGAGGTTTGGGCAGAAACCGCAAAGGCAGCACCGGAACATACGATTGCAAGGAAGAATGTTTTCATACTTATTCATTTGAGTGCAAGGTTGCGATTAACCGGGAATTAAAAAAAAGGAGTCTGCCCAAATTTATAAAGTTGAAGCGTTGTCTTTAGGTCCATATTCTCGCGAAAAAATGGGCCGTTGTGTAGTGGTGTTACTTTCCGATAAACAATGTAACTTTCTACGCTGCATAGACATCTCACAAAATCGGGCAACAATTGGCAACAAATTTTCAGGGAAATAATGAAACAAAAGAAAAAAATACTTCCAATTATTGATCGGAAATTGAGCGCCGTTTCATTCCTTATCGGTACTTAATTACGGTAAAAATTGGAGTTCGAATCTTCGGCTCCCCGGCAATAACAGTACTGACTATTGGCCGAGCCTGGCTAAACTAAACAGCTAATAAGGTAAGGTCAATGGTTCAAATCCATTAAGGTCCAAAATAAAATACCTGTTGATCTAACAGGTATTTTATGGGGCTAAGTCTAATTTTATACTTCGCGACGGGAACGCGAGAAAATAATGAATCCCAGCGTAATTCCGGCAGCGAAGATGATACCGTAAGCAATTTTTTTTGCAAGACCATCAAACAGAACAGGTACGAGAAAGATGCCGAAGAACACCAGGCAGGTTAGAATTGTTTTCAACAGTTTATCTTTTTTCATACGTTAAATTTAGTATATGTAACTACCGTATATAATAACAAAGTCCTCGGTGTTGTCAGGATTGTAGATTTTAAAAACTCCCTCGTCGTCTATACGCTCACCGGTATCAATTCCCGTAATACCTCCCGGCTTTTCTGATATTAAACAACGCTTGTAATTTGCCTGCGCTTTGTCTACGCACCTGCTATGGTGAATAAAGGCCGCTCCCTGCGCAATAAAATACGTCAACGGGCCTGCAAATAATCCTAAGAGCGAAAGCCCTGTTTCAAGAACCATTTCCTCATCGCAGTCACTAACATCTTCAATTAACCAGTCGTAGCATTTTTTGTTTGGTGAAAATAGCCTGTCCTGTGGATAATCCTCAATTGGTGTTGGTTGAATTATGGTAGCGTCAACTGGTTGCAGAATCGGTTCGTTAATCGGTTCGTCAAATCTGGAAGTTTCAGCTTGTTCTCTGGCAGCCTCTTTAGCAACCTCTTTATCTACTTTTAAATAATGCCTGAAAGCGTCAGCCAACATATTGCGCACCGTCACCACAGAATACCGGTCCAAAGAATATCGGTCTTTGACCTTTTTCCCCAAAGCTAATAACCGGTCCTGTTCCCTGGACTTCATGTTTATCAGATAGGTTATTGTAGTCGCAGAATCGAAACGCCTGCGACCTACATCGCTGGAAGTCATGAACACCCATAGCTTTGAAGATGTGTACAAATCTTTGAGATCAGCGTCATTTTTCATTTGATTCAACGCTTGTTCAGGGGATTGTAGCTTCGTTTCCTTCTTGCAGGAAATCATGCTGAACATCAAAATGGAAAATAGCAACAAATTTTGTTTCATAAGTTTTCGATTTTTAAAATGGTTAAGAAACTGTCATTAGTCATGTAAGCTATTACAGTTCTAATTCTGGAGGCACGTTAAAAAACGTTCTAAAATTTTTTTTTCACCGTGGACTTCGAGACCATTATCATGATTTATTAAAGCGGCTGATCCCGGCTGTGGTAATGATTCTTCTGATGTTTGTTTATAAGAAGAACAGTCCCAGGCAGAGATGGGCTTCTAATTCGGTAACTGAGGAAGTAATTGTCCACTCATAAAAAACATGCGGAGCATATGTTGCTTGCAGTTATGATGTTTGTTGTTGAAATAAATAGGCCATGGAGGCGGGCTCGTTGACCATTTATTGCGAAAAGTGAGATGAGGTAATTGATGACAAGTAATAGGATCTTATTTTGAACGTAAGCGAATAACAATCGATCGCTTAAAATCAGGCAGGATGATGGATGCGTCGACTTTTTCAATCCTTCTCCACGTGTTTTTCCATGGATCATAAACTTCTGTTTTCCCCTGTGATTCCATTAAACCGAGTTCCTGGAGATTGAGTTGAATGCCATGTAACACTTTTGGCGCTATGCCCTTTTGTAATTCCGATTCCCAATTATTCATTTTGTCGCGAAGCCAAAGCAAGGTTGTCTTTTTGCCTTTCAGTAAATAGATACGTGCAGCGCTTGTCTCTGCTTTGGCAACCATAAATTTCTCTTCTATCGGGTTGATGCCTTTGATAGCTTCATTGAACCGCTGAAAATGATACCAGAGATTATTTTTATGTACATACGATTCCCAATGCCAGCTCATTCCTGGCCCTGCTGAACCCGAAAAGAAAGGCGCAAACAGGATGTCGTGTAATAATATGCCGGCTGTATCCAGCGGGTAATATTTACTCGGGCCAGCATGCTGTGGTTCAACGGCACCCGTCTCAGCCAGGATCACCGGTTTACCTGTTTGGTAAGACAGTAACTCTTCAACGGCCGAAGAACAAATGATATCCATCGGTGCCCGGCATACTTCCATTTTTGCTCCCAGGTCGAGGTAGCGATGCACTTGCGCAACTTCATTTCCATTCAGCAGCATCATTTTTTTATATAGTGGTCTTACATTCTCATTATCGAAGCTTCCCAGGCTTTGCATTACCAGGTTCGCGGGAAACCTGTTTTTGACTTCACGAAGCATCTTTTTATTCCAGTCAAAGAAAATACTGTCTTCCGGCCCCTTCATCGCATTCATCTCATTCCACAATTCCCATCCAAAGAACAAGGTGTCACTGCCATAATGTTTTTTATAAAAATCAATCTTGTTAAGAAAGAGTTGTTGCCCTTCGGAAGAGGTCAGGTATTGCCGGGTGCTGTCGAGTGGACCTCCATTCGAAGTATGATAGACAAATTTCGTTGCCCACCTTTGAGGATTTTCTTCCAGGGTAACACTCCGAAAATGTTCCAGCGTTATTTTGATTCTTAACTTATATTTCCTGGCCATCTCAATAAACCGGTCAATCCTGTTCATTTTCTCGTCACTGTACTTCCCGGCGGCTTTGTCTTCGATATCCCAAAACGATTGACTGAGCCAAATACGGATGTAATTACCCCCATTTTGAGAAAGGTTCTTCATCCATTCGTCAATCTCATCGAATGCTGAATCGGGATTATCGTGAGTGCGCGAGCTCGGGTTAATCAAATTGATTCCAACCGGGATGTAACGCGAGCCATCTGAAAATGAGAAATAAGCAGGATTGAGTTTGCTTATCTCAATATAGCGAGGTTTGATAAACTGGTTTTGAGAAAAACTAGTCCGGTAACTAACGAATGAAAGAAAGATAGACAGTAAAAGGTAGACTGGCGATTTCATCGGAACTATGCCTTGATTAGAAGTGAATTTATGCTTTGGAATTAAATCAGAAAAATCTTGCATGATCATTTCTTCATAGAATTTTTCCGAAACTCTGATACTTCTTCCAGGGTAACCGGACTTGAATTATTAAAATGTTGCCTTATATAAGTTAATACCTGCGCCAATTCCTCATCTCTTAAAAAACTAAATTGCGGCATCAAATTGTTATACGGCTTGCCTTTCACTTGTATCGGTTTGTTTAAGCCGTTCAATACTACGTCAATTAATCTTTTTTTATCTCGCATCACCCATTCAGAGCTATCCAAAGGAGGAAACCGGTTACCATCACCTTTACCGTTTCGCTGGTGACAAGAAACACAATAAATAGAATACACCTTTTCACCAGGTAAAGCCCTGTCTTTATAAAGGTTATCCTTCACTTCATCAGGTGTCCTCATATTTGAAAGTGTTTTTCTTTTTTCCATTGCCGCTAATTCTGCTTTACCGAATTTCTTTTTATCGCCTTTATACATGATCCGCCATATCTTTCCTTTCCTCGAATCAGACACATACAAAGAACCGTCTGGTCCTGTTGCCAATCCCATGGGCCGGTAGGCCGCATCACTGACATTTATTATCGGGTCGATGCCTGCAAAGCCATCCGCAAAAACTTCCCATTCACCAGTAGGCTCTCCATTTACAAAAGGAACAAAACAAACAAAATAACCAGCCTGCGGATATGGTATCCTGTTAGTGGATCCATGAAATGCAATGAATGCACCATGCTTATAATGTTCCGGGAACTGGTCTCCATCATAGAATAATAAATCATTGGGTGCCCAATGACCGGGAAAACCCATGACAGGTGGGTGTAATGAACTATCTCTTGCAGGTTTTTTTCCATCTCCCCCATATTCCGGGGAAAGTACGTGCTTCTTCTGGACCTGGTCGTAGTAACTGTATGGCCATCCGAAATCACTCCCTCCATTTACTCTTAAAAATTCTTCTGAGGGCAGTACTGCATTTTGCCATGGAGTAAATTTATCGGGCCATAGCATATGAAGATCATCTCTTCCATGCATCACAACGTATAATTTTTTATCAGCCGTATTCCAGTCCATAGCCACAACACTTCTTAAACCAGTGGCAAACTTTCCCCCATCTCTTTGGGTTAATCCAATTTTATTTGCATCAAACTGCCAGATGCCTGCATGATCTTCAAGCTCTGGGCAAGGATCCAGGCCTGCAACTCCAGGGGTTCCCCCGGGAGTTCTTATGAGATCCTGGCATGCATTTGACGGAGCGCCAAATGGAACAAACATGTTACCCTTATCATCAAAAGCCATTGGCTTCGTAATATGCCAGTGTGCACCATGCTTATGATCATCTGTAAGCACTACTTCCATTTTACTTTGAGGGACTAATTCTCCGGGCGTTAATTTATTTCGGTAAATGACCAGCTCGGAAGCAAAATATAAGTAACCGTTATGTATGCGCATAGCATTAGCAAGACTGCCGTTATTATCATAATCGCCAAATCGCACAATTGAATCTGCTTTGCCATCGTTATTAATATCTCTTATTGCAACATTTCCTCCTGCTCCCTTTTTGGAATATCGCAACTTAACATAGATATCACCGTTATCGTTCACGGCAATATGGCGTGCAGGCCCAATACTGTCTACTACTACTACTGCGACAAAATTTTCTGGTAGAAAAATTCCTCCATTCCCAGGATCACCTGGTGGTAGTTCATCTTTTCTACTACATTGCGATAAAAAGATAAGAGAGAGAAACAGAGAGAATCTAAACATGTTAATTTAATTGCATTGCTTCCGTTAAACATCGCTATCTATCAACCGACCAACGACCATCGATCCTATTGCTTCCATGGCTCTGCTGCAATGCCATTCAGATCCCAAACAATTTTCCCGGCACGTATTGTAAGTTCTGCTTCGAGTTTGCTATTACCCTCAAGCTTTTTACCCGCAGCATCAATAAAACCAAATTTCCCATTTTGTAAACTCAATATGGTAATATCGGCAACCGAACCTTCACTTAGGTTTCCAAGGTCTTCGCGTTTAATTGACTTGGCGGCATTCCACGTAGCACGTGCAATCACATCTTCAATACTCATTCCGATAGCCATGTATTTAGACATAATATTCAACATGCTCTTCATACCTGCATTCATACTGAAACGATGGAGATCACTTCCAAAAGAATTCGGCACGAGACCCTGTTTAAAGGCAGGGACAGCCTGGCTGAACCAGAATCCTGCACCACCATGACCTACATCGAACAACACGCCTTTTTTTTGTGCGGCTAAGACAAAAGGACGAACCTTTCCCTGCTGATCAACCACAGACATCCTTTCAGCAACCTGCTCAAAGGAATGTGTAAGAATATCACCGGGCCTCATCTTTGTTACCTGGTCTTCTAAACTAAACTGGGGAAGATGACATTCTACGAACAAGGGTGTGTTTGATTTGCGTCCCGCCTCCAATGCTCTTTCGAACGGCGTCCAGTCACTTCCCTCATAGTGCCCGATCTTTATACCAACAATAATATCTTTATGTTTGTGTATGGCAACAACTGCGGAGTCACTATTCATATCATTAATATCTTCCTGCAATGGTTTTCCACTCATTCCCGAACCGGCAATATTAAGGAAGGCAAGCACGCGTGTTTGAGATCTATCAATCACCTGTTCCTTAAATAAAGAAAAATTGCGCCAGCCCGAAGTACCTGCATCCACAACCGTCGTTACACCAGACTTAAAAGTAAAGTCATCAGGAGAAACGCTATAAATACCATCTGCAAATTTCTCAGCCTTAGTGCCAACAAAAACATGCGTGTGTATGTCTATTAAGCCTGGTACAACGTACAATCCTTTTGCATCAATTGTTTTCCTGGATTGCAAGGCAGGAATATCATTATCAACTTTTACAATCCTTCCGCCAGCGACGGCAATGTCCTTCTTTGCATTTATGTGATTCTTCGGATCAATCACGTGACCGTTCTTAATTAAAAGATCATATTGCGGTCCAGGCGTCTGACGTTTCCAAACCGCCTGGCTCCTATTTGAAAAAAGCAGCAGACAATATAGTGCTATAGTGATCGGATGACTGCGAGTCACTCGACCGCGAAAAACAGACATGGATATTAAATAAGGCATCATTTATTTCTTTTCCAATTCTTCCTCCCACAGAGGTGCACTGATACCATTCAGATCCCATACAATCTTCCCAGCGCGTAGAGTCAACTCAGCTTCCAATTTCTGGGTGCCTCTGAGTTTTGTCTTTCGTATATCCAGGAATCCAAAATCTCCTTTTCGCAAATTAAACACTGCAATATCTGCTTCGGTGCCGACACTTAAATGCCCAACATCCGTTCTTTTTATAACAATTGCAGGATTCCAGGTGGAACGCAGAATAACGTCCTGCAGCGACATACCTATATTCAGGAACTTGGACATCAGATTACTCATATCTTTCATGCCACCATTCATACTTTCAGCATGGAGGTCCGTGCTGATCACATTCGGCCTGAAGCCCTGCTGCATGGAAGGTACTGCCTGCCGCCACGAGAAAGCCCCACCGCCATGCCCCACATCAAAAATAATTCCTCTCTTTTGAGCCTCGAAAATAAACGGCTTAACCTTCCCATTGTCATCAACAACCGTTTCTCTCACCGCCGGTCCAAAGGAGAACGTGTGCGTAAAAATATCTCCCGGCCTGAGATGTTGCATAAACAATGCCTCTATGGAATTTGGGGGCTGATGTTCACCAAAATCAACCATCACCGGAACATTAGCGATTTTGCCAGCTTGCACGGCGCGATCTACCTGCGTAAAATCGCCCCAGAAATGCGCGGCTTTAATACCAACAATAATATCTGGAAACAATCTCTTAATCATATTAGCAGTCTGCTCCGGGTTCATATCATTTACGTCCTGTTCTTCAAAGCGGCTCACCATGCCATTTCCGACAATGTTTAATAAGGCAAGTACTCTTGTCTGTGATCGGTCGATAGTTTGTTTTTTGAACAGACGAAAATTCCTCCACCCGGAAGAGCCTGCATCGACTACGGTGGTAACACCCGCCCTGAAAGTAAAGCCATCCGGCGGAACGCTTGTCAAGGCATTGGCGATGTATCCCTCCACATCTGAGCCATTGAAAACATGCACATGCATATCAATAATGCCGGGAGTAACATAAAGTCCGTGAACATCAATAACTTTTTTGGCATTCTTCACCGGTATATCTTTTGCAACCTGGAATATCTTGCCGTCAGTAACAGCCACGTCCATTGGCGCATCAATCTTATTTTTAGGATCAATTACATGCCCTCCTTTTAATAAGAGATCTATCTGCTGTGCATGCAAGATGTTTGTTACAAACAAAAAACAAAGAATCATTTGTGTAGCAGCAATTGGCTTTTTTAAAAACCCTGGTAACATTTTATCTTGATGCAACATGGCAGAGAGTTATGTTGAGTGTTGAGCCTGCCGGCAGGCCTTGCTCCGCCGAAGCGGGCTACGCGAAGGCGCAGCAGGCAGGTGTTGAATGTTGAATGAAATTTTTTTGCTCAATTCGTGGCAGACAACTCTCGTATAAGTATCCCATATCTTCGATGTATTCGAGTTTTTTATCGTCGACCATTTTAAGTTGCCAATGGTGGTCCACTGGGAACTGTAATTTTTTCTCTTTTACGTTTATAACTGGTGCGCCTAGCCGTAAACCTGGCCGTCCGGTATTCACCCATATAAATAGAACCTGCAATGGAATCACCCGAAACTGCCCCGGAAAAAATGAAGGTGATCGAATCCGCCGGATGGCGATCCACGCTCTTTAGCTTTACGCTATCACCCTCAATAGTGCCTGTCAATTCTCTTGTAGAAAAATCTCCTTTGTGTGAACCCGTTATCCAATTCCCATCCTGTTCTAAAAATAAGATATGTCTGCTGCTGCTGCTGAAGAATTCAATCGTTGCATCCCAACTGCCCGAAAGATTTGCCGCAGGAGTAGCCATACTCGTGGTTTTTTGACTACGCTTTTGTGAAAGCACATCATAAAGGCGGTCCGTAACGATTTTATGATTGCCTGGCTGCATCTGGCCTGTAGTTATATTAATGGAAGTTCTTCCGTCCCCGGTTCGACTCCCCACGGCAATTCTTGGTTTATCTCTGCCCATTTCCTCAGCGACTTCTTCACCGGTGATATTAAGCTTGAGCGGATCCCAATAGATGTTAAGCACAGGAGATTTATTTGATAATTCAGTGGGTTCAAACACAGAAGTAGTTACTCCTTCTATTTTTGAAACTTTTGTAGCAATATGATCCAGCCACGACAGCCATGTTTTCCACTCTCCTGCATGATCGCGTTTAGTCCATGCTTCAACTGCCGCCAGCATGCCTATCATTTCCTCCCGGCCTACTTTGTTATCGCGACCAGGACCATGATGGGGAGAACTCGCTTGCCATGCAGACATCAGTATATCCTTTTTTCCTAATATCAATCCCGCGCATTGCGGGCCGCAGATAGCTTTGCCACCACTGTACACCACCACATCTGCTCCACGTTGCAAATGTATATTAGGAATAGTGAGTATTTCTGCCGCCGCATCTACAAGGACGGGGACTTTATGTTGCTTCGCAATTTTGGACACATTCTCGAGAGAGAGTGGTTGGCCGGGTTGCGACTCATCATACGCCATGATATAGATCATCGCAGTTCTTTCATTCAATGCATTTTCCAATTCTTCCGGCGAATTCACTTCAATAATTCTCACACCTATATTCCGGATGGCATGATCATACGAGTTTCTTGAAGATCTCGGTACTATCACTTCCGTTTTTTCAAAACCAGTAAGATCAGGAATACGGATCAACTTTTCTGGATTGCCACCTGTGACACACGCCGCAGTTACATGTTTCATTCCAGCTGCGCAGCCCGCAGAAACCATACCCCATTCTGCGCCCGTGATTTCAGCTAAGCGCCTGCCAATTCCATCCGCCAGTTCATCATACTGTATAAAATCTTTAGAAGCAGCCTCCATTGCAGCACGCACTTCCGGACGCTCAATGGATCCACCGATGATGGTGAATGTACCACGGCAATTGATGATAGGTTCAACTCCAATGGATTGAAAGATATTGGGGCCTATATTTAATTCTCCGATGGTAACGGTTTCTCCAGCCCCAGAACCGGGTAGATTATTCTTAATTACCGGTGAAGCAAATAGAGATTTGAAAGGAAACAGGGTTCCTGCAAAAGGAACCATCATGAAACCTCTTAAAATATTTCGCCGTTTCATACGCGTGAGTTTTAAAAATTAATAATTTTATAATTTTCCTCAAAAAAAATGAAGTATTCGTTCCAACTCTCAGGCGCTGCTGTTTTCCCGATGCGGAATAACGAAATGATTCTACCCCAAAACAAATTAAGGCTTAGTAAGTTAGTTGAAGATCCGTAGAATTACAAATGACCATTGATTGTTCTTCAGCCGGCATTTTAGCAAGCGCACTGTTGTGCGCATGGCTTAGAGGGATTTCGTTGGCAACTGGTTTTGTATCCATTCAATATTCTTTTCTCTTCGAAAGACAAACCACAATTCTCTGTACTCACCTGAGTTCTCGATTTGGTGCTTAAAATTTCCAAATGGTTTACGCCCCTCAAGCGCGGTAACTAGTTTGATTTTTGTGGTGTTGTTTTCAAGAGATTCAGCAAATTCTGCCATGACTCTAAAACTTTCTCGAGAGTCCATGGCTTCTATTTCTATAAAATTTTTTTTATTCTTTCTGACCTTGCCAATCTCCTCTTTCCAGTCCTTTGGATCAAGGTCTGGATATCGATCTGGGTCGAGATATGTTACAACTTCGAGAGTCTCTCGATGAATAAAGCATTTAAATCCAGCTTCCATGCTGTCTGCAATGTCGTTAAGTATCTCTCTGGGGACTTCCATAAAAAACTGTTCAAGTTGCTTGCGCACATCTTTCATCGGCTTGCGTTCAGGCGGCCGCATTTGAAAAACGTCAGCCCGAACTACAGCCGCTTAGAGAACTAATGTACACAATTTGTTCTTGTCATGTGTGTTGGCTCATGCTGGTACTACCGCCGAATATTATTCCTATTATTGATGCATTCGTCGCCCCCGTTGACGAAAAGCTGCATGTTGTATGCTGCCTTGTCTCACCTGATGTCATAATAAACTATTGTCCGGTAAAAGTAATTGTGCGACGGGTCTAGTCTTCGTTTGACACTTTTTAAATGCTTGTCGCTTGAACATAGGTTTTTTCTAAACTTGAATAAAAGCTTTCGTCAATATCTCCAAAGTCGCTCGTGAATTTCACTCCCGTCTCAACGTGGAAAAGCATAGGGTCGGCAAGTGTGTTTTGTAACAATTGTCTTAAATGCGAAACCTGAAAGAAAAGACGCTGTAATAACTAAAACTATTAACGAAGCCTTTTTTTATTTTGTCTGAATTTTTGTCGTTTATCATGTTGTTCGTTACGCTTATGGCTAACGTTGAGGGCGTGCCGCCGGCCGGCAAATTACTGGAATGATTTATTTTGATGTCTCCAGGCTTGCGGTAAGCCCCCATGTTAGTGCTTTTGCTTGTTGTCTTACTTTGCAGTTTTCGCGCCTGTTAATATCATTACTTCTACTCTTTGGTCGTCGGTCGTAGCGATAAAGTTTCCCCGTGTCCTACGAACTACGCAATATCTTCTCCATCTTTCTGCCCTTCGCCAATTCATCCACTAACTTATCCAAATACCGAACCTGCTGCGTCAACGGATTCTCGATTTCTTCTATTCGATACCCACAGATTACTCCCGTAATGAGGTGTGCATTGGAGTGCAGCGAAGCCTGTTGGAAGAACGTTTCAAAAGTAACCTTGTCTTTTATTAGTTCCTGGAGCTTTTTTTTGTCGAACCCTGTCAGCCACTCGATTACCTGGTGCAGCTCTTCTTTCGTCCTGCCTTTCTTCTGTACCTTTTGAAGATACATAGGATATACAGAAGCGAAGGTCATCTTCGCGATTCGTTCATCATGTGTGTTGGAGTTGTTCATAACTCATATTATAGAATTAACGCTTCAATATTAATATAACCACAAACCCTCTCAAAATTTGTAGATTTTCCTTTGGAAATTGAAATTATATCCCAGCGATCTTATAATCGGAAGATCTTAATCTTGTAAGTGAAAATATGGCTGCTTTTTTTAAAAGCTGATTTTGACAATCCGCTTTTACAAGCCTATTCAACGCCTCAATAGTTAGAAAGCAACGTTCTATCTCTGTTTTGTGCGGTCACTTTCCAATACAAATTGTGAAATACCCAATCTTCATGCATTTTTTCTAGAACTTGTAACAAAATAATGACCTGTACTCATTCGAGTCAAAATAGCAACAAAAAAAATCTAAAACGTTTATGGAATTGCGAACGCAATATACCCACCCTTGAAATTGTTTGCCCTGTTTGACCCATTTACGGACACAACCACATACTGCTTGTCACCAACGGCATAAGTGGAAGGAATCGAGGTTGCCATGCCGGGCAACTGGTGTTGCCACAAGACTTTTCCATTCCCCTGATCGAATGCACGGAACATGTTGTCGCCCGTCGCACCTATGAAAATTAAACCTCCGGCGGTAGCAATTCCTCCGCCGCGATTGAACATGCCGGAATTTGGAATGCCCATTTTCTTAAGTCCGGGGTCTTCACCGAGCGGAACCTGCCACACAATCTCGCCGGTATTCACATCAATGGCAGTCATTGTGCCGAAAGGAGGGACTATGGCCGGATGCCCCTTGGGATCAAGATAAAAATTATAGCCGTTGAAGCCATAGGGTTCATTGTTCTCCGGAATGTTTGCGCTCTCGAACGACTGCTGTACAATGGTGTCCTTAACATACGCCACAATCGCGGCGATCTGCTCTTGCGATAAAAATTTAAACGATGGCATTGGCGGAGCACCTTTTTGCAAAATGCTGGCGATTTGCGCGTTTTTATAATTCTTTACACGCCCGGTAAGATCTGGACCCACACCTGTTCCTTTTTTATCTGCACCGTGACAGTTGCTGCAGTATGTGTGGAATAATACTTCGGGATTGAGTTGGTTGGCCGCACGGATTTTTTTCAGGTCGGTAAGCTTCAGGATCCAGGGCATGTCGGTGGCGTTAACGAAGAGCCTATTCGTCTCCGGGTTGACCGCAGCACCGCCCCAGTTCGACCCGCCATGCGCCGTCGGTAGAATGATCGATCCTTCAATCGACGGCGGCTCATAAATACCTGTCTTGTATTTGTTTTTTCGGATCTCGTCTTTGATCCA
>DAINQQ010000112.1:8861-17486 GCA_036742645.1 Flavitalea sp. | reverse complement strand
AACACGATGTTAATAATGGTGAATACCGCCGTGGCTTTGAAACCAAAAGCAAAGAGGTTACCGAAAGTAAGGGTATAATTGTGTTCCTTACCATGCTGGGTAATAAAGTAAACAAGTCCACCGATGATCAAAAGGTATTGCAAAAGCCCCAGTGATCGCTGCTGGGTAAGGCCCATGAAGTTGATAATGATTGAGAACACTACCAACACTGCAGCAATGATTAGCCCGGCGGTAATATGAGTTATTGGTTTTTTTTCTTGCATAAACAGTTCTTATTGGTTCAAAAATAGCTTGTCTTGATTAATTATACCTACTGGCCTTCCCCTTAAGGTTTGTCCCAGGAACGGAGAGTTGGCCGATTTGGAGTGATTTTGCTCAAAGGTCCAATCTGAATCGAATGCGAAAAGAGTCAAGGCAACGCGTTCACCCTGCCTGATTTCTTTACTCGGCAATCCAAATATTTTCCGTGGATTGAGTGCAAAAAGCTTTACCAGCTGCTCTGCACTTAGGTTTGGCACTGCAGTTCTTACCGTAGCAAAGGCGGTTTGTAATCCAATCATTCCATATTTCGCATATTCAAATTCTGATATTTTGTTATCTATATCCTGGGGCAGGTGATGCGTGGCAATACAATCAATCACACCATCCAGCAGGGCTTTTTGCAAGGCCTCTTTATCCGCCAAAGGCCGCAGGGGCGGATTCACTTTAAGGTTAGTATCGTAGTCTTTCAGGTCCTCATCACTAAAGAGTAGGTGGTACGGGGTCACCGAGCAGGTGACATCCAATCCTTCAGCTTTTGCCTGACGCACCAGTTCTACTGATTTGGCTGTAGATATACCGGTAATGTGCAATCGGGAGCTGGTGTACTTTACCAACTCAATATCGCGGGCAATCATTAGTTCTTCGGCTATAGCGGGTCGCCCGGGTAAACCAAGACGGGTAGATATGATGCCTTCGTTCATTAGTCCGCCTGGATTAATGGCCCTGTCGTCGGGTAGCTGGATTATGACTCTGTCTATTGCCTTTACATATTGTAAAGCCTTTAATAATAAGCCAGACGATTGGACTGAGCAGGATCCGTCGCTAAAGGCTATGGCACCACTATGCTCCATATCATACATTTCCGCCAGTTCCTTGCCTTCATTGTTGCGGGTAATGGAGCCAATGGGGTGCATCCTCACTGGCAGGGTGCGGCTCTTTTGAACGATGTATTCTACTGTGGCTTTGTTGTGCACCACAGGCGTTGTGTTGGGCAACACCATCACATCGGTATAACCTCCGGCAGCAGCAGCAGCAGAGCCTGATTCCAGGGTTTCCTTAAACTCTAAACCTGGGTCACATAGGTGCGCAAAAACATCTACCCAACCCGGGGAAGCATGGAGCCCAGGAACATCAACGATCTTGTCTGCTTTTTTGGAAATAATGGTTTCTATGGAGGTAAGTACCCCGTTTTCAATTAGCAGGTCGGCACTTTGAAGATGGAAAGGCGAAGAGGGATCTACGATTTTCGCCTGCCTTACTAAGATTGTCATTAAGGCGCAAAGATAAAGGATTGGCTGTAAGGGGGAAGGGGAGTGGAAAAATAGTGAGAAGTGAAAAATTAGAACAGAAAATTCATCTTTCGTATGTAACGGGGTATCCTGAAAAAAGGAGCCCGCCGAGGCTAAAGCCTTGGGAGGTTAAGGTCGGGATGACTGGATTCGAACCAGCGGCCTCTTCGTCCCGAACGAAGCGCGCTACCGGGCTGCGCTACATCCCGAGATGGTAAAATTAATAAGCTCGTCTGTATTAACAAAACTCGTTTTATAGCAATATTTTACGCCTATTTGAAATATGGGCTAAGCTGCCTATTTTTAGGCATCCAATATCCAGTTATCATGAAAAAGAACCGTCTTGTCGCCCTCCTTAAAAGGGTCTTTAAGATTTTTTTCCTTGTACTCGTTTTTTTGATAGGCTTTGCATTTGCTGCACCCTATCTTTTCAAAGGAAAAATCATTGCGATTGTAAAAAAAGAAATCAATAATAAGATAGATGCGAAGGCTGATTTCAAAGATGTCGACATTTCTTTCCTCAGAAGTTTCCCGAAAGTTTCAGTTGCGATTGAAAATCTCCAGGTAATTGGCAATAACGAATTCTCCAATGATACCCTGATCGCTGCAAAGGCAATCAATGCCTCCCTTAACATCATGAGTGTGATTAAAGGGTCAGATTTTAAACTTTACTCGATCTCTGTCGATGAGCCGCGTATACACGCGATTGTCTTGAAGGATGGAAGAGCTAACTGGGACATAGCAAAAGAAGATAACACCTCAACCACAACAACAGAAGAAAAGCCCTTTACGCTGAATCTTCAGCATTATGCTATCAACAATGGGTATATATTTTATGATGATGCGAGCAGTAATATGGGCTCGGAAATCATCAATCTCAACCACGAAGGAAATGGCGATTTTACTGCGGACCTTTTCACACTGGTTACCAGGACGTCGGCCGACGCTGTTAGCTTTTCATATGGAGGCGTTCCTTACTTATCGAATGCAAAGACAGTGATGGATGCAGATATAGCAATAGACAATAAGACATCGAAATATAGTTTTCAAAAAGGATCCATCAAACTCAATGAACTGATACTGGCAACGGACGGCTTTTTTCAATTAGTGAACGACAGCACGTATAGTATGGATATCAAATTCGATGCCCCCGCAATTGATTTTAAGAATATTCTTTCACTGGTGCCTGCTCTTTATAAAAGCGATTTTGCAAAAATAAAGACGAGCGGTAAAGCCGTATTCAATGGCTTTGTCAAAGGGATTTACAGTGGAGATCAAATGCCTGCTTACAATGTTGATCTTGCGGTGCAGGACGGATTTTTCCAGTATCCCGATCTTCCATTACCGGCTAAAAATATCAACCTGACTATGAACGTAAACAATCCGGATGGAGTTACGGATCATACGGTCGTTAATATCCCGAAAGCCCACGTTGACCTGGATAATGAACCTTTTGATTTCCGGCTTCTTGTCAAGACTCCCGTCAGCGATATGTTCATTGATGCTGCAGCCAAAGGAAAACTAAATCTCTCCAGGGTTTCGCAGTTTGTAAAACTTGAAAAAGGAACGCAGCTTACTGGTTTGATGAATGCAGATGTCACTATAAATGGAAATATGTCTGCGATTGAACAACAACGCTATGAACAGTTCAATGCCGCGGGAAATATTTCACTTAAAGACTTTCTGTACGCTTCTAAAGATTACCCCGATGGTGTTTCCCTCAACAACCTGCTGATGACATTCAACCCGAAAAATGTAACCGTATCCGATGTGCAGGGACAGTATATGAAAACAAACTTTTCAGGAAACGGAACAATTAATAACCTCCTTGGCTATGTGCTCAAAGACCAAACGCTTGACGGCACCCTGACGGTGAAAGCCGACCATGTTAACCTGGATGACTGGATGGGAGTTTCGACAGATACGGTCTCAGCTACGTCGGAAGAAAGCAAACCATTCCTTGTTCCGTCAAATATTCAGGTTGTGATTAATACCTCCGTCGACAAAGTGCACTATGATAAGATTGATCTCCATAATCTGTCAGGCAGT
Organism: Flavitalea sp.; assembly: GCA_036742645.1. Classification (GTDB taxonomy): domain Bacteria; phylum Bacteroidota; class Bacteroidia; order Chitinophagales; family Chitinophagaceae; genus Flavitalea. The sequence continues at coordinate 13,887 of DAINQQ010000112.1, read as the reverse complement.
TTGAGAATGGCAAATGAAACCGTGCAGATAAACAATGTTCAGGCAAATGCGCTCGATGGCACAATGGCTATTAATGGATCATATTCTACGAAGGAAAATAAGTTGAAGCCCGCGATTAATCTTACGTATGACGTAAAAGGTTTGGATGTTCAAAAAACATTCTATGCCTTTAACACACTTGATAAGATCATGCCTGTAGGAAAATTTATCTCGGGTAAATTATCCTCGAAATTGAGCTTCACCGGGCAACTGGGTGATAACATGATGCCTGACTTGAATTCGTTGACTGGAGAAGGAAATCTTCTCCTAATCGAAGGTTTTCTGAAGAAGTTCGCTCCAGTTGATAAGCTTGCACAGAACCTGAACGTAAAAGAACTTGAAACCATCAGTCTGAAGGATGTCAAAAATTATATACAATTCACCAATGGAAAGGTGCTGGTGAAACCATTTACGATCAAGGCGAAAGAAGTAGATATTGAAATAGGAGGGATGCATGGCCTGGACCAGTCACTGGATTATGTAGTCAACCTGAAGCTGCCGAGATCAATGATGGGGGAGAAGGGGAACCAGTATATCAACGATCTTGTAACCCAAGTTAATGACAAGGGTGTACCGGTGAAAGTCGCCGAAGTGGTGAACCTGCACGTATTGTTAGGTGGCACTATCACCAATCCTGTTTTTAAAACGGACCTGAAACAATCGGCTAGCAGTCTTGCTGCTGATCTGAAGCAACAGGCAACCGACTTCGCAAAACAAAAAATCGATAGTACCAAAACAGCTGTGACTACAACGGTTAAAGATACAATCGCCTCTGTGAAGAAGCAGGCGGCAGATATTGCAAAGGAAGAATTGAGAAAGCAACTGGCCGGTGAAAAAGATACAACCGGTTCTACGTCTAAGGATGCCAAAACGAAATTGGAAGAAACGAGAAAGGGTTTGATGCAAGGACTCAATCCTTTCAAGAAGAAGAAGCCGGGCGTTGATAGTACGGGATCTCATTAATCGTATTTCGTCGTGTCCTGTGTGCTATTCCGTTATGTTCTTCGGTGAACCCCTTGAATGTACAGTCAGAGGGTTCACAAAGGCCACAAAAGAGAATAGGACAAAGGACACGAAGAACGATTAGACATTAAAGCGGAAGTGCATCACATCTCCATCCTTTACAAAGTAATCTTTTCCCTCTATTCTCAACCTTCCATTTTCGCGGCATGCGGCCTCTGAGCCATACTGAATAAAGTCATCATAAGAGATTACTTCCGCCTTGATAAACCCCTTTTCAAAATCTGTATGAATAACGCTTGCAGCCTGCGGCGCCCTCCATCCTTCATGTATTGTCCATGCACGCACTTCTTGAACACCGGCGGTGAAATATGTATAGAGATTGAGAAGTTTATAGGCAGATCGTATCAGACGGTTTAACGCAGGTTCCTGCATCTTATATTCTTCCATGAATAATTGCTGATCAGCCGGATCTTCCATTTCAGCGATTTGCGCCTCAATTGAATTGTTCATGATGATAACCTGGGCATTTTCATTTTTCACTGATTCTTTCAACGCTTCTGAAAATTTATTACCAGTGTGCATCGATGGTTCGTCCACGTTAGCGACATACAATACCGGTTTTTCCGATAACAGAAATATATCTGCGATCGCAGGCCTCTCTTCCTTCGAGAGATTTAATTCGCGGATGCTCTTTCCCTTTTCAAGATGTTCTTTGCAACGGAGCAGCACTTCATATTCGGCCTTCACCTTTGGATCACCCGTGCGGATCTGTTTCTCTGCCCTGCTAATCTTTTTCTCTACGCTGTCAAGGTCCTTTAATTGCAATTCTATATCTATTATTTCCTTATCGCTTATGGGGTCGATTGGCCCTTCATCGCGTAGGATATTCTCGTCTTCAAAGCAGCGAATAACATGTATAACGGCATCTACTTCGCGTATATTAGCCAGGAACTTATTCCCAAGGCCTTCACCCTTGCTTGCGCCTCTAACAAGGCCAGCTATGTCAACGATCTCAATTTGGGTGGGAACAATCCGGTTAGGCTTAACAAGCTCAGCGAGTTTTTCAAGACGCGCATCGGGCACATCTACCAGTCCTATATTCGGTTCGATCGTACAAAAGCGATAGTTACTTGCCTGCGCCTTAGCGCTATTACTGACAGCATTAAATAAAGTTGATTTTCCTACGTTCGGCAATCCGACAATCCCTGCTTGTAAAGCCATACAATTTTTTTGAGCGGCAAAGATAGTCGGAAAATGTTATCAGGCAGGATTGTATTATGTGCCCGAACCGGCCTTCTTAACAGGAGTTGTCTTCTTTTTTACAGGCTCTTTCTTTGGTGGATTTTTACGATCGATATTTCGTTGGGAGGCTTCCTCCAATTGCTTTTCATCGATATTTCCCGCATCGTCGAAGATAGTTGCTTCTTTCGGAAAAGCTCCATCCTCTAATTTGAAATCAAAAATTTTATAGACGTGCACCCACTGACCGTTGACCCATTTAAACCCTTCAAAATCACCATCCGGTATATAAGTATCTTTCTTCTCCGGTTGATCAGTTTCGGATATTAAATGATCAAAAACAATCATATCCAGCTCAGGGTTGTAATTAAACACTGTACCTGCTTCTTTCTTATATTCAATAGCAAAGCGTGACTGTACGGGCCTTTTCACTGAATCTTCCGTAAATGAAATAAAAGGCCCACCAAAAACCGGTTCGCCATTGGCGTTGAATGAAAGAACTTCCATCCATTTTTTGTTGCTGCTCACACTAAAATCGTCAAAACCCAGTAGCGTATAATACTTCCTGCCATTATGCTCCTTCATGATTATCTTATAATATATTGCACCGATCCAGTTGTTACGACTGCGAACAGAGTCTTGCGGCTTACCTGTGAACATAGAAACGTCGAAAAGCGGGTGAAGCTGTAAAGATCCATCACCCGTCTTCATCTGGATAGCCCCTTTTTGGAGAAGCACATACTCGTTCTTTTTTATCTGCCAGGTGAAAATCCTGAACGAGCTATCTGGCGAGTATAGCCTCGATACAGTCTGCAGGGAATCAAAGGGGTAATTGAAGGAATTTTTTACGCGAAGGGCACGGACAAGACCACGAACGAAATTACTGTCGGCACGAAATCGAACGGCCGGAGATTCCGAATTGATCATGCTGTCTGCAAATCGTCGCAGAGTATCTTCTTTTTTCACCAATTGCTTCCTGTCGGCCGATGCAAGGGACTGAGCGGAGACCTGTGATGATAAAAATGAAACTGCGAAAAAGAAAATAATGGATTTTAACCTGAGCATGGACAGCATGTTATAAAGATATATAAGCCTAACGGGAACCAAGACGCAAAATTTCAACTGAATGCAGACAAATTTTAAAATTAACAGCACTTTGACCAGCTTCCGATTACCGTTGGGTATATAAATACTCAAAAATATTCCGAAGCGATTAAAATTTCAGAGCACATTTTACGGAGGTCACTCAGCAACATTGAAAACCAACGACTTGAGGAACAGCGTTTTCGAGCAATTCTGCCGAGCAAGGTTTTTTCAGTAAGTCTATAAAACAAATAACTATGTCATCACAAAACCAATTCTTACAATGGGAGGATACACTTGATCCGTCGCTATCTCCTAAGGAAGAACATAACCTCAACATCAGCAATTTCGAAAGAGGACTATCAATCGCAATAGGTGCATGGATGCTTTACCGGGGACTTAAAAGACTGCCCAAATCTCCTATAACCAATCTTGTTAAGGCAACCAGCGGAGCTGCTTTGTTAGCCCGTGGTATTACCGGTTTCAGTTCTGTTTATGACTATTTGAATATCGATGGTAGTAAAACAACGTCTGTGAATATCCGAAACACAGTGATCGTGAATAAACCCAAACACGAAGTTTATGCTTTTTGGCGGAGGCTTGAAAATCTCCCGCTATTCATGCGTCATCTTGAATCGGTACAGGAGATTGATAACCGCAGATCTCATTGGGAAGCGAAGATTCCAAATAACATGGTGACAATAAAATGGGATGCTGAGATTGTAAAGGATGACGAAAACAGTCTGCTATCATGGCAATCGCTGCCGGGATCTACTATTGAAAATGCGGGTAAAGTGGAATTTAGAAATGCACTTGGGGATCGCGGGACAGAGCTCAGGATTATGATCACTTATCGTCCACCTGCAGGGAATATTGGAACACAGGTTGCTCGCTTATTCAATCCAATGTTTAAGAAGATGGTGAAAGAGGATGTGACAAATTTCAAGCAGTTCATCGAGTTGAAGGAAAGTTTAGCAGTTACAGAACCCGAGAGGATAACTAATATTTCGAATTTTCCATAAAGAGACAGTGGACAATGAACAATGAATAATGGTGACGCGAAATTATCCATTGTTCATTGTCTATTGTTCACTGTTCACTGTTCATTGTTCATTGTCCGCAAAGTGTTTGCAAAATCGTATAGGTCGAGAAACGACATATCTATCAGTTCATTTGGCAATATAATATCTGGATGCGTGGTTCGCACATGAACCGTGTGCATGCCGGCATTCCGCCCAAATTGCATATCGCTTAAATTATTTCCCACCATGATAGATTTTTGAAAGTCAATTGGTGGGAATTTTTTTTGCGCGAGGAAGGCCATTCCAGGATTTGGTTTTCGATTAGGATGCTCATTGTCGGTAGATGTACAATAAAAGATTTCATCAATTCTGCCACCGGAATTTTTAAGGTCGGCAAGCATTTTAAGATGGATATCGATCAGATCATCCTCCGACATCAGCCCACGTCCCACACCACGCTGATTCGTCACGAGTATAATTTTACCAAAATAGTGCGAAAAGATTTTCATCGCTTCCTTAACCCGATCATGGAAAACAAACTCACTGTAGCGATACACGTAATCCATTTTCTTTTCATGATTGATAACCCCATCACGATCGAGAAATAAAGTCCAGCTTTGGTCTATGTCTTTTAAGTTGAGCATACTGTTTTTGATGAGCCAATGTGATGATTAGCCGAT
>DAINQQ010000112.1:0-8761 GCA_036742645.1 Flavitalea sp. | reverse complement strand
AGCCGATGAAAAACGGAGGAACCGATATAATCATTAGCCGATGGCCGGGTCAGGAATTAGCCCGATCCTCTGGCTAGCTAAGACTATCCTATGTCGCGATCAGCTGATCATACATTGGCTAATCATCATATCGGCTCATCATCACATCAACTCATCAGCTCTTCTTGTGCTCTTTGATAATCCACCGGTATTCCTATATCGATGAAGTACTCATCCTGGATGACTCCATACATTCTTCGTTCTTTATATAGAGCTTCAAGATAATCTCTCTCAAAAGAAAAAATTTCAGGAAGATTTTCGCTTTGAAATTTTTTTATGTTCAACGCATAAACGCCCCCGTTTATAAGCCCCTCCTCGTAATATTTTTTCTCACTAAACGACTCAATGGAGTAGTCCTTTTTCAAACTAACAACGCCATACCGCTGGAACTTTTTCATTGGTTTTAACGATAAAGTACAGTCGGCACCGCACATATGATGAAACGAGGCAAGTTTGTTAACATCAATCTTGAAAAACGTATCTCCATTCAATACAACTGCCGTTTCCTCTGATGCCTGTGTGCAGGCTAATTTGACTGCACCCCCCGTGCCTAATGGTTTATCTTCGACGGAGAATAGATATTGAATTGAGTCAAATTCACTGGCAAGGTATTCTTCTATCATTTCATGCTTATATCCAAGAGAAAATATAAACTTTTCAATTCCCTGTTTCGAAAAATACGAGATAACATAATAGAGAAATGGCTTACCCGCTACGGGCGCCATGCATTTGGGCAGATCGGGAACAGCCTCTTTTAATCTCGTGCCCAGTCCGCCTGCAAGTATAATCGCCTCTTTGATTTTCATTTCTCTCCGAAATATTGCTCCTCTACCAGCTGGCAAACAATATGACCCAGCATGATATGCGATTCCTGTATGCGCGGAGTGTTTGATGATGGAACGTTTAGCAAATAGTCGCAGAGCCCTTTCATCTTTCCTCCTGATTCGCCGGTGAAGCCAACGGTGGCAATCCCTTTTTCCCGCGCAACTTCGAATGCCTTAATAATGTTTACAGAATTTCCAGAAGTTGAAAGACCTACCAAAAAGTCGCCTTTATTACCGATACCTTTTATTAGTCTCGCATACACAAGATCATAACCGTAATCGTTACCCACGGCTGTGATATAAGAAGTATTGCAATGCAGGGCTTCTGCCGGCAGGGCGTCCCTATCTATATAAAAACGGCCGGAAAATTCAGCAGCAAGGTGCTGTGCATCTGCAGCGCTTCCGCCATTTCCGCAAAAATAAATCCGGTTTCCCTGCTTCAATGCTTTTACAATCAATGAAGCCACTTCATCAACCGTGTTTAGAATAGATTCATTTTGCAGAATACTGTTTTTCACACTTACTGACTCACTGATGATCTTTCTTATTTTATCTTTCATCTTAATTCTTATTATGACTTAAATTTCTAAATAAACCGTAAACGCTTCCTTTCCACCCATCTTAACTGTCTCCGTCGCGGTTAGTCCATGAAGTCATACCATGATCTACAAACTGGTAGTTGTTACAAATACCGCCAAAATTGCCAAGCGCGTCCATAACACTAAACTTAGAATTGCCAGGACAGTAAAAAACCATGAAACCACCTCCACCTGCGCCCGAAATTTTGCCGCCCGTTGCGCCGGCTTTTTTTGCAGCTACGTAAATCTCTTCCATCAACATATTTGAAATGCCTTCAGCCATCTGCTTTTTTTGACGGAAGCCAAAATCAAGTATTTCTCCAATTTCGTGAACACGACCTTTCAACAATGCTTCCTTCATCATTTGGGCCTGGAGCTTTAATTGGTGCATCGCTTCAATGGGTTTGTCTTTTTTATCAGTCACATTTTTCCGTTGAACTTCGATGATCTTTGCTGACTCGCGACTTGTTGCCGTATAATACAGCAGCAGATTATTCTCAAGTTCGAACAGGTATTGCTGTTTGATGCGTAGCGGATTTACAATGACCTTGTCGGCAGCAAAGAATTCCATATAGTTTACTCCGCCAAAGGTTGCCGCGTATTGATCCTGTCTTCCGCCTGCCATTTTTAGATCATTTCTTTCAATCATATAGGCCATCTGCGCTACGTCGTATTCACCGAGAGGTAAACGCAGCATTTCAGCGAACGCGCCAATGATAGCAACCACCAGGGTAGAAGAGGTTCCCAGGCCTGATCCGGCTGGTGCATCAACATATGTTGAAAGTTTGAACCCTGTCAGTGGTAAAGCGTACACTTTCTGAATATGATTATAAACTCCCTTGAGCAGGTCCAGTTTACCGTCAATAGGCAGGGCGGTATTCCATTCATATCGCTGCTCCTCTTTTCGATCTACGGCATGAAGTACGATCGCGTTTTCAGAAATGGGTTCAATATTCGCATACGCATAGAGAGAAACGGTGGCATTCAGGATTGCGCCACCATATAAATCACAGTAAGGGCTCACATCTGTGCCGCCGCCTGCCAAACCGATCCTTAAAGGAGCTTTGCTGCGATAGATCATATTCAAATTATAAGATTCCTTCGTAGTCTTTGTGGTATTCGCTTCGTGCTCTTCGTGAACCTCTTAAGTGTACAATAAGCGAGTTCACCAAGGACATGAAGAGAATAGCACAAAGGACACAAAATAATAATCAGACTTCGTTTGCTAATTCAAAGACGGTTTCAGTTAAAGCTGTCCAGGAATATTTTTGTTTTTCGCTGCGAAGATGCGGTAAAAAATAATTTTCGCCTAATTCGATGTAGCGCTCGATTGCAGCTGCAAGAGACGCTCCATCAGGTTCCGACACCAGTCCAACCTTCTCATGCGGAACCAGGTCAGGCAAGCTGCCCACGTTGGTAACGATCATTGGTTTTTCGAAATGATAAGACAACGGGGTTACGCCGCTCTGAGTAGCATTCCGGTATGGCTGAATGACCAGGTCTGCTGCGCTGAAATAGTATTTTACGTCATTATCAGGAATAAAATTCGTTTTCAGTATAAGATCATCTTTCAAACCCAATTTTTCAATCTGTTCCATGTATGGTTTATCATCTTCGTAGAATTCGCCGGCAATAACAAGGCGAATGGGAAGTCGGCCGTCCGCCGACCGTCGACCGTCGACGGACTTTAACATAGCCATCGCTTCAAGCAACAAATCAACGCCTTTATACTTGCGGATGAAGCCAAAAAACAGAATGATAAAAGAATCTACAGGAATGCCTAGCTGCCTGCGCGCTTCCTGCCTGTCTACAGGTGATCCAAAATTATCGTACAAGGGGTGTAGTACTTGCCTGGCAGGTTTTGATTTTTCAAATTTTTGCAGATCGAGCATGACTTTCTCGCTCATTGTAATGAAGGCATCGCAGCTTTTCAGAAAATACCTTGTGAAAGGAACATCGCCTGCCCTCTTTTCATGCGGTAAAATATTGTCAGTAATCGCAATGATCTTTGTGTGCCTGTTTTTCTTTGCCTTTCGTAGTATGGTACCGAGAGCAGGACCCATAAATGGCAGCCAGTACCTTACAACAATTATGTCTGGACGAAATTTCTTTAGTTCGTTTCCGACTTTTATCCAATTAAGGGGATTGATTGAATTAATCGTAGTTACGATTTTCAAATCTTCCGGAGCAGGGTCACTTGAATACTGCGTTGTACCGGGAAATAAGAAAGAAGGATATTGTAACGAGAAGGAATAGATGATGCAGTCGTGTCCTTCATCATTGAATTGCTTTGCTAGTCGCTGATCGAAGGTTGCGAGTCCTCCCCGCAGGGGATAAGCCGGACCTATAATAACAATTTTACTCAAACCCGATTTTCTTTTCGATCAGGTAATAATTTCTGCCTGGTGCATTGCGGGTGATCAGCTCGGCAATAAATCCTGTAAGAAATAGTTGCGTACCGATAATCATGGCAAGTATAGCAAAGAAAAACAGCGGGCGCTGTGTCATGCCGCTTTTATCAAAGAGAAATTTTGAGATGGTGAGATAAAAAAATACAAGGGAGCCGAATAAAAAACTGATAGTACCCCATGTACCAAAAAAATGCATGGGACGTTTGCCGAATTTTCCAACAAACATAATCGAGGCAAGATCCAGGAAGCCATTTACAAAACGTTCGAGCCCGAATTTTGATTTGCCATATTTTCTTGGCCTGTGTTCTACTACCTTTTCACCGATCTTCTTGTAACCGGCCCATTTAGCAATTAAAGGAATGTACCGGTGCATTTCTCCATAAACTTCTATGGTTTTAACCACCTTTAGTTTGTATGCCTTTAAACCACAGTTAAAATCATGGAGCTTGATTTTCGAAACTCTCGCTGTTACTCCATTGAAGAATTTGGAAGGTATGGTTTTGCTTAATGGATCATGACGCGTTTGCTTCCATCCGCTTACAAGATCGAAATCATGTTCGACGATCATTTTGCGAAGAGCTGGAATTTCATCCGGACTATCCTGCATATCTGCATCCATCGTTATTACGACATCGCCCTGAACCATTTTAAAACCCTCATTCAATGCCGCTGATTTACCATAGTTTCTCTGGAACCGGAGACCTTTTACATGATGATTTTGGGCAGAAAGTGATTCAATAATATTCCATGAATTATCCGTGCTGCCATCATCGATCAGGACGATCTCATAAGTGAGACCGTTTTCCACGCAAACTCTTTCTATCCAACTGCAAAGTTCCGGCAGAGATTCTTCTTCATTCAGTAAAGGCACAACAAGGGATACATCCATAGAAATTATAGTTGATTTTCGAAAGGAGGCCTCGGATCTTTCTTTGTGATAGCCGCCCCGATCAGTGAGGCGATCGTGCCAATGATCATATAGGCAAACATCAGTATTCCAATTGTGAATACATAGAAGAACTTCCTTGTTATAGCAATTGTCTGGTCAATTTGTTCCTCAGCCATTTTTCCCGATTTCTCCATTTCCGTGCGGGCAACATCCAACGCTTTCTCTTTTACCTCGGGAAAAAATAAAAAGAAAATAATTGTGAAAAATATCAAAAAGAGAGTAACGACCGAACTCACTTTAAAACCATGTGCGAAGACATTTCCAAATGTGACATTGTTATTTAATTGTTTACCGTAGCTTATACAAGCCCAGAGAATCCCGCCAAAAAGTATAATATACCCCAGCCACCGGTTCCATGACGCAGTATCCTGTCCTGTAAAATATGCTATCAGCGATAACACCATCAGGAGCAAAGAAATGATCACTCCTTTCATGATTGGGGAAATTGGTTTCTGTTCTTCCATAAGTTTTGTTTTAGGACTGATTTTTTGTCGAAATATGTTGTTTGTTGATTATGCCGATGACCTGGCCGGTCAATCTTTTGCCTAGAAAAGCCGAATTTTTTGACTTCGAGTAAATAGCAGCATTGGTAAAAGTAAATGTTGCTCCGGGATTGTACATTGTTAATGCTGCCGGTTGATCAACTGCTATCACATGCTGCGGCAATCCGAATATCTTTCGCGGATTGATGCTGAGCAATTCTACCCACGTCGTTTCTGCCACGTCGGGCAAAACAGTTTTTAAGACAGAGTAACAAGTCTCCAATCCAATCATGCCATTCTTAGCATATTCAAATTCTAAAACTTTGCTATCTACTTCCTGTGGCATGTGATGTGTTGCGATGCAATCTATAGTACCATCGGTAACGGCTTTTCGCAATGCATGCATGTCTTGTTTAGACCTCACTGGCGGGTACACTTTGAGGTTTGTATCATAATTCAGCAAGTCTTCATCGCAAAAATATAAGTGGTAAGGCGTTACCGAACACGTGACTTGTATACCGCCATCTTTCGCCCGTTTGATATATTCCAACGACTTTGGTGATGATACGCCGGTGAAATGCAATTTTGAACCGGCATACCTCGCAAGTTTTATATCACGTGCAACCAGCAATTCCTCCGCCATCATGGGCTTACCGGGGAGTCCTAACCTGGTGGAGATAATTCCCTCGTGCATGAGGCCATTTGAACCGACGCTCTTATCATCCGGAATCTGGATAATCACTCCGTCAAATGCTTTTACATATTGAAGCGCTTTTAATAAAATGCCCGCCGACTGCACTGGATTGATCCCATCGCTGAAGGCGATGGCACCGCTGGCCAGCATATCGTACATCTCCGCCAGGTCTTTTCCTTCCGTGTTTTTTGAGATGGCTCCAATGGGGAAAACGCTAACAGGCAAGGCTTCTGATTTTCGTCGGATATATTCCACCTGAGATTTTGTATCGGTCACAGGCTTCGTGTTTGGGATTACAAATACATCTGTGAAGCCACCCGAACTGGCAGCCAGGGCGCCGGTTTCAAGGGTTTCTTTAAACTCATACCCAGGATCACCAAAATTCGCAAACAAATCGAGCCACCCCGGGGATACATGCATATTTTCAACTGAGATGACCTGGTCCGCCTGCTGGTCGATGGACTTATCGATTTTTGTAATGACTCCCGATTCAATAAAAATATCGTTTACTGTTCGATGATGAGGCGATGACGGGTCAATGATGTGAGCTTGTTGTAGGAGAACCTTCATTGCTGGAAAAGTTGAGCGAAGATAAGGTTTGTTGTGAAAATAGGTTCTATATTATCACACCTGATTGCGGGATATGAGATTGAGAGTGAATCTTTTTGTGCTGTTGACTGGCGTACCGTTTAGTCGCTTTGTGTGTAGAATGAAATCGAGGTTCCTGATCAATCTACTCGCTATTTGAAAGCAAAAGAGTACGAGTGGATTTTCCGATTATTTTGACAACAAATATTGATAGTAATAATAATTACCATTTGTGGTGATCCCAAAGCTTACCATCGATAAGCTATCTACGAAAGAGATTGTCTGCCGTGCGGAATTGATGAATACACTTTCTGTTGCATTATACTTATTGAATCCAAGACTTTCAAATTTCGCTGAATATGTCATCATGCTATCAAGCCGAAAATGATCTTTTGTTACTATGGAATTGAAAGTTTCCAACATAGAGGTATCAGATAGGGAAAATTTGATGGTGCCGTGATTACCGGTCTCGGAATTGTTTATCCGTTCGACGTACTTGTATGTAACATTGAATTGAAGATTTAAGGCCTCAAACATTTCTTCATAATTAGAGGGAATCTTGTCAGGCATGGGATCTGCTTTAGTACAGCAAATAGGGAGAACGCATATCGTTAGCAGAAATGCTAGGCTGATGTTATGTTTTAAGTTGTGGCGCAAAGATTAGTGGTTAAGTGAATATGCGGTGTCAATTCTTTTTCGAAATATACTATTTTCCGGACGCGATATATAGTAGATAAAGATTTATTTCGGCCAGACCTTTAATCCACGACTTCCCGCTGCAGGAATCACACCGGGATTAAGACTCGGTAGTGCAATGCTTTTTGATTTTTGCCGATTATTCGAAATTGCCTGGTTTATTCGCATTAAGCTTTAGAAAATCCCGGGTTTAGGGTTTTTACTCTTCCGCTCCACGGGTTTTTACGTGAAAAAATCGTTGCAGATTTTACTGGCGACTTGCGCAAGATCAAACTTTCTGTGTTGCTCTATAAATATCTTATTCCTGTTGAGATACATCGCTGGTCATCAACTAGTTGCGGATTGCAGTTCTTTTTTTATTTTTTTACCCGGATACTGGCACTGTTCCGATTTAAATAATACTTTGTGCCTTGTTTAACGTATCATTAACCCAACCGTGATTTATGAAAATTATTACCCCTCCTCTCTTCGTCGGATACAACTATTCTTGTTATGTTGATTGTTATTATTAAATGAATTTGACTAGGTGAGTCTGCCAACTTGAATGTTAGGCAAATGTGGGGTGCAACAACGATCAATCAATAAGCGAAGCCTGGTCTTCCATTTTTCGTCATACTTTTTGAATCAAGTTTACTTATACATCTCCGTCAGTTTTTGGTTCTGACCAAATGACCAATACACGCTTTCAATTCCAATGAAAATCCTGGCGCGCAGACGCGCTACCTAATCCAACTATTCTGGAACAGATATAATAACCACTCATCGACCGAGTGATTCTTCCAATCCTTTGCCTTCGAAGAACCCATTACCTATACTTTAACCCGAGAGTGAAGCACTTCAGATTATATAAACACTTATATAAGGTTAATAGACCTGCATGTAAACAATTGCGTGTTTACGTGTGGATGCTCTCAATAGCGCTTTCCTGTTTTGTTATTTCTTCCAAATCCTTTTCACAACTTCAATCTTCCCGTTCCTTAACGACTTCGGTTGCCCTGCAGTTGCAGAAACAACCTGGTTCCAGGGATAAGGCTACCATTTCTAATTCACTTGCATCCTGTGACATCACAGGGCCTATTTCTATTTGTGCTGGTGGCTCAGCTCAATATGTTGTTACAACGGATGCTGCACCGCCCTCCACTTTTGCATGGAGTCTAACGGATAATACATCGGGTGCTGTTATCGTTGGTTCGAATACTGGAGCGTCTGTAAATGTCGATCCAGGCAATGCCACAGGATCATATCGAGTCGTGGTAATCATTACAGATAATGTTGGGGTGGTTTCCAGTTGTGACAGATTGGTCACTGTAAACTCGGTTCCCAGCGTTACGGCATTAAATACTCTTCCGGTGTGTGTCGGATCAACGCTTGATCTTAGTGCAAGCAATGTACCGGCAGGAGCAACCTATAGCTGGACAGGTCCCAATGGATTTGTTTCCTCTTTACAAAATCCATCCATCACCAATGCAACAACTGCAGCAACAGGAGTGTATTCCGTAT
>DAINQQ010000111.1:15072-17612 GCA_036742645.1 Flavitalea sp. | reverse complement strand
CTAAATCTCACAGCATGTCTGCGATCCTCTGCTGTTTCTAAGTTTTCTTAACGCAGAGACTGTAAAGATTCGCTCAAATTTATGGCGACAGGGGAAACTACTTGGAAAATGTTACTGGTATGCCAGTCCGATAAACTTTGAAGGTTCGTAATAGAAGTAATCAAAATTATTTTCAATCGCATTGCACGATACCTGGATTTCCTGGCATTGAATATTTCCAAATAGATTTGCCACGGCACTATCTGCAGCATCGCGACCAGTAGCAATTTTAACCAACCCGTTCAATGGAACCAGCTTTGTTGCGTCGAATAAAATCCACTCATTTCCAAGATACGCTTCAAAACATGCATGAAAATCCTGCGGAATTAATTTATATGCATACCCGGTAAAGTAGCGTGCGGGAATTGTAAGAGCCCTGCACAATGCAATGCCAAGATGCGCGAAATCCCGACAAACTCCGGCCAATTCAGTGACCGTATCGTACGCTGAAGTTTGAGAATTGGTGGACCCGCTTAGATACTGCACATGAGAGTGGATCCAGTTTGTTAACGTCAATACCTTTAGGAATGGGTTTTTAATATGACCAAACTTATTGTTAGCAAAACGATATAGTTTATCCGATTGACAATACCTGCTGGGGTACAAATAAGGGAACACTGATGAATCGAGTGACCCTACTGAAATTTCCGTGATCCCGGTATGGTCTATCTCCCTAAAAGAATTATCAACAACAGCTTTGTAAGAAATAGAAATATTTTTCTGATCTGATAGATCAAGTCGGATCAGCCTGTTTTCATCAAGTCCGGAAGTCAACTCTTCAACCTTTACATATGGCTCCATCAGCAACGCTTCTTCAAGCACAACCTGTCTCTGGCTTCTTAATGCGTGTATATTTAATATAAGGGTACCTGGCGAATTGATAATATATTTTAGTTCCGCACTAATCTCCAGTTTCATGTAGCATTTTTGTTTGTTGATAGTTTATTAAAAGTGACATCCATCCATTCTTCCGGAAGATTTTGAAGCGCCATCTTCAATTCCTCGGCCCATTGTGCAGAAACATTTTCAAGATCTTTTTTTTCATAACGATGCTCAGCAATGTAAAAACTATCCTTTTCATAAAGCACAACATCTATGGGAAAGTCCACATTGTTCGAGCTTACACGTGTTGAGTCGAAAGCAAGAAACCCCGTTTTCAATGCAAGCCTCATACTTGAATTTTCATTCAGGGTACGGTTCAGGATGGCTTTTCCATGGCCCGAATTTCCAATAACTACAAACGGCGCCCCCTGTCCTAACTCGACCCAGTTTCCTTCGGGATATAATAAAAACAGCCTGTGTTCTTCATCATCTTTTAGCTGGCCACCGATGATCGTATGCAAATCAAATTTAAATCCCGACTTCTCAAGAAAGTCCTTGTCTTCCTCAGCAACCCGCCGCACCTGCTCACCAAAAGCATTGACCGCTTTGTATAATTTATTGTATTCATCCTTTTCAATCAATTCCCGAAAATATACGATCGCTTTATCGCGAATAGATCGCAATCCGCTAGTCATGAGGAATAAGGAGTACTTTTCCTTCTGCTCGGTAATGACTTTCACTTTGATACTCGTATCGGTACCGGAAGTAATTCTCGTATCGGCAATGGCTACAAGGCCTTCTTTAACCTTTATCCCCAAACAATATGTCATAATTGTATTTTACCTCAAAGAATTCTAAAAATAGTTAGAAACGACGTAAAGCCACATTCTTATTCCAATCCCAAAGCATGCCAGTCCCCTATCTTTTGAGCGTGATAATTTTTTTTGAACAGCCCTTACCGTTTCAGAGAGGTTTGTAAGCTTTGGCCGTATGTAATTAACCATGACCGCCAAAAATAGAACCCTTTAACTGGTTTTGGCCGCATGTAAATTTCGATATTGGGCCAAATACCGGAAAAAAAAGAAGGATTTATGGATAGGATTATAGGAAGGAAGGAGGAATGATGTTACTGCAAGATGCATTGGAATTGAAAGACGCCTGGCCTCATCACCGTGTATGGCTAACGAAGAGTGGGTAAAACATTTCTCATCCAGAGATGCTTTAAAGGCAATATAGCTTTTCGAACTAACGGGAACGTACGAGGGCAGCCTGAAGGAACAGTTACAACAATTCGGCAAATCGTTGGGTCGGCACTAAGTTTCTTCCCCCTGAAAATTGGATCACAGCCTTTCATGCACTCCGGCAACATCTGTCCACAAACAATAAAAAGAAAAATGGGGTTTTCCTGGATGAATTTCCATGGTTGGATAGTCCAAAATCTGGTTTCTCATCGACGTTTGAACGTTTCTGGAACGCCTTGGCAAGCCGGTCAATCAAAGATGCTGGTGATTGTTTGCGGTTCAGCAGCCTCATGGAGGATTCGCAGGATTGTCAATAATAAAGCAGGACCTTCATAACCGGATTACACAAAAATAGGTTGCTGCCTTTTAACTTTCATAAACGCGTGCAACCCGTGCGATTGAAACAAGCCTTTGTGCACAGGAAGTTTACGATTGGTG
>DAINQQ010000111.1:0-14972 GCA_036742645.1 Flavitalea sp. | reverse complement strand
GTGCAACCCGTGCGATTGAAACAAGCCTTTGTGCACAGGAAGTTTACGATTGGTGTCCTATAGGGCAATAAAGTTGGCAAGGTTTACACGGACTACACAAATTTTATTTGCATGATCGGGCGTCCGCTTCACCCACTGACAGAGGTTTCAGTATATTAGTAAATAAGATGGAGAAAACCTCGTCCAAAATAGGCGGCCGACTTACAAGAGTGCGCAATAACCTGCGACATGGCCTTTCCCTTGCCTGGGTAGCGTCTCCACGTTTGCTTGTCCGTTATACAGTGCTCGGCATGTTCAGCGCCGTTATGCCGCCTGTTGCCGTGTTGTTGGGTTCTATGTTAGTGAATAAGATCGCAGAAGCCCGTTTGCAGGAACTAACTTTTATGGACCTTCTTCCCATCGTTTTGGGATTGTGGATTGCCAGTACTGTACAACGAGCGGTAAGCGCATACATCGGTTACGGGAGAAATTTATATGTACGGCGTGTTGAGCTGGAAGCGGAAAGACGCTTGTTGGAGAAAGCTTCAAAAGTAGATCTTGGACACTTCGATAATTCTGATTGGCACGACCGGCTGGCACGAGCCAAGCGTGATGTTTCGTGGCGACCCGGAGACCTGACATGGTCAGTGCTCGGTTTATCCGGGAATATTGTAACCATCGTTTTGATGGCAGGACTTCTTGCCAGCCTCCATTGGATATTGGTGGTGCTTGCCCTTGGTTCCGCTTTACTTTCACTGATCATCGAAAGCCGTGTTACCTCCAAATTGTACAAATATTATTACCATGAAACACCGGAGGAGCGTGAACGCGGGTATATGGCAGACCTCCTCGTTGAACCACGCACAACCAAAGAGATCAGGGCCTACGTACTCGCCGATTATTTGTTAGGACGCTACCGTAAGCTTTCAGAAGACCTTTTTAGCCAGCGGCAAAAAATGTATCGAATGGGTTCGAGAATTTCTACTATTAGTGGTATTGTCAGCGGTACAACACTTGCGCTCGCCTATGTATTTGTTGCCTTGCGGGGGATTGAAGGGACCATTAACCCGGGCGGAGTTGTACTCGTGATTGGTGCATTTACTTCTGTGTCGGCAACATTGAGCCAGATCACCAGCACTTTTGTAGCGGTTGACCAGCATACAACCTTCTTAGATGATTATTTTTCTTTTCTTTCGATAGGGTCCCTGATATCTGTGCCTGCAAACCCGATGGCAATTCCTGATGGACCAATCACAAGCATCGAATTTGATAACGTATCATTTTCATATCCCGGTGGAACAGGTCCTGCGGTTGAAGGTTTGAATTTATTAATCAGAAGTGGTGAACTCATCGCGCTAGTTGGGGAGAACGGTGCAGGAAAAACTACACTCATCAAATTGCTTTTACGCTTTTATGATGCACACAACGGATCGGTGCGAGTGGGTGGGGTTGATGTGAAAGAGTTAAATCCCGAAGTACTGCGAAGTCGTATCGGAGTATTGTTTCAGGATTATGCGAACTATGAATTGTCGGTAAGAGAAAACGTGATCATGGGTTGGCCTTATGGTCAAGCCGATGACAAAGAAATAATGAAAGCCTTGCGCGATTCACGCAGCGAGTGGCTTGTACAGAAAATGCCAAACGGACTTGATTCAAAAGTAGGCAGGCTTTTCGAAGGAGGTCATGATCTATCAGGTGGCGAATGGCAACGCCTGGCACTTGCGAGGATCATGTATAGAAATGCCGATATCTGGATACTTGATGAGCCCACATCTGCTCTCGATCCTGAAGCCGAGGCAGCGATCTTTGCAGAGTTGAAAGAAAATCTCAAAGGCCGCATAGGGATCGTGATCTCACACCGCTTCTCGACCGTGAGAATAGCCGATCGGATTGCAGTTGTTGACGACGGACGTGTTACTGAGCTGGGTACGCATGAAGAATTGCTGTCTGCGGGTAACCGTTATGCAGAACTTTTCGAATTACAGGCCGTCGGATACCGGTGAAAGTCTCGCCCTTTTCCTTCACGCATACCTGCTTAACTTTCCTGGACTGGGAGGTCTGCAGCAAATTATAGTAAAAGGAAACAATCTTATTAAATAAGACTGTTCCCTTTTTAGGTAAAAACTATTGCGTTATTACAATCCGGTGAATGGACTGTTCACTTGTTTGAAGATTTTTTGTCTTCAATAAATAAACACCGATTGAAAGTTTGTTAATCTTAAGGTCCTGGTCTGTATAAGACTTCCATTGTTGCACTGTTCTGCCTGTATTATCTACAAGGTCAATATGCCTGGGTTCAGTCGAGTTGAATGTTACAGATACAGTTCCGTTTGTGGAAGGATTAGGATAGACAAGAATTTTGTCTCCTGTTATGTTAGTGATGATCCTTATCTGACTAAATGTTGATTTTCCATCTCTATCAACCTGTCTAATTCTGTAGTACGAAGAACCCTTAAAATTATTCAGATCCACATATTCATAACTTAGTAAAGCGGAACTGTTACCATTTGCAGCCTTACTTGGAATGGAAGCAACAGTCTCAAAATCATTCCTGGTGGTTCTACGCTGAACTTCAAACAAACGGTTGTTTGATTCGGTGGGTGTTTGCCATTTCAGTAAAACGCGTGTATCGTTTCGTGTGGCGGTGAAACGACTAAAGCTGACCGGCAAGGCTTGTTGGGCTAGAACATAGACGAAGTTATCGAACACCAAAAGAGCATTATTACTACCCCCTCCTGTTCTAAGCGTGAACCTGTATTGTACTTCGAGATTTGGATCAATATCTGTATCAGTAATCGTGTAGCAGATCGCACCAGCTGTAATGCTTGGGGGAGCACTTGGACCTACACATGAAGCGATGACAACACCGTCAGATACTCTCACAACCTCAATTGTATACGTATTAAGAGTCGCCGTTGAGCCTTCAGTGGTAAATCCTACATTAATAACGTCATCGACGGACGTTGTGTAGCTCGGCGAAAGAAGAATGTAATCGGTGTTATTATTTGTGCTTGACACCCTGAAATCACCGGTACCACTACTGTACACAAATCCGCCGACTGTACCGATAAACCCGCTTGCGTCGCTTGTAAAAGTCACTACAGTTCCGACACAAGGCGTGAATGTGGTTGAACAGGTTGTGACCTGGCTTACGGCATTGATTGAAATAGCAATAAGTAACAGAAAGCAAAGGATGGTCTTTCTCTTTAAACGATAGTAGAAAGTCTTCATAACACTAAAATTTCTTGATTTAAAAAAATGGTTGTGATTTTCCCGAGGAAGATTTTACGGCAATTCATAGGAGCCAAATTAAGGAAAGCTTCACTTAAGAAAAAATCTTAATGCAATATTTGCACCAATATTTATCAGAATCTGTAAGAAGGCAGTTACAATCGCTGCGTGTTTCGAACCCCATTTCGGGCAATTGGGGATAAGCAAGACGTGTGTATACAGGTACATCCACACTGCCTGAAATTGAAGGCCTGGAGACTTTTTTGACAAGTGCCTTTGGCGAAATATCATTTTTTTGTTTTTAATCGGACCTTTAAGGGAATCGAGTCATAACGAAATCTTATTAGTGCCTGAGCATTCGACAAACACAAGCCAACAAAAATGGCCATCGGATCAATATGAATGAAAGTGATGACATTGACTGCTGGTCAATGAAATTGAAAGCAACATCGCAGGTGTTATTGTCCGCTGTAATGGGGGTCGGTCCACTGGTGGATCATGTAAAAGAGACGCGAAAAAACCATGAGCATACCAGTTAGAAAAGGGATATTGAACTCGAAATTCCAATAAACATCTTTGGCAAGTAAATTTAAGAGCTAAACGACGTTGTAAGACTACCCGAGAAATCCTGACTTTCAATTTCTACTCCTGACTCTTGACTCCGGACTCACGACTCATCAATCACCATTCACAATCCTAAATGGAGACGTAAGACTTCGCGGACTATAGAAGGTTCGCGCAAAGGCGAAAAGGCGCAAGGGGAAAGGCCTTAATCTTTGCGTCCTGGCGTCTTAGCGCGACCTATTCTTTATATTTATGGAGAACTGTTTTTCCGTTCTTTCAAAGAGTCGACGCCATAGTATTCATATGCATTATACGCGATGGGAATTCCGAGAACGACTCCTAGTGTTAGCCAGCTCACTATAGAGTTCGACAAGCTGAATGGGCTGGCAGGTAGAGGCGTAATCGGAAGAATAACATTCCCCATCATTACCGCCACGAAAACACCATACAACATCCCAATAAGGTATTTATTGAACCATAGGAATTTTAGTCGCGGAAATATCAGGAAGAAAAAAAGGGTAAATGCAAACGCGATAAAATAGTGGAAGAACAATCCCAGGAAGGCAACACCGTTGCCTCCCTTCATAGAGGTCTCAAGGCCCAGGGCGCCGCCTGCAATATAATGCAGCATCCTTTCAGAAAATTTTCCTGTCTTGATCCATTGGGTAACGTAGGCAGCCACCAGGTCGGTGGTGCCTACGAACAAACCGGTGAGAAGGACCGTTTTCAAAAACCTGTTCATACCGGGTTTTTAGTTTTCGAACTTTAGATTATTTGGAAAACTTATTCTCTTTTATGTACGAAGCAAAATACAGGCGGATAAGAGTAAATTCACATTCAAAAGACGTTCAAATAAAATTCAAATGGAGGCAAAGACTATCAGCGAGCGGGAACTGGTAAAAAAGTCCATGGAAGAACTCTGTCTGAAGTCAGGCTTTCCGGATCCAAAGGAGATGGTTCAGCGCGACCTGGAGTTTTTACTTGATACGATCGAATCCAAAACAGGTGTTTTGATTAGCCTGTCCACGATCAAACGCTTAATCAATGGAGAATTTTCGCGGCTACCACAGATTGCTACACTGAACAGTATTGCAATATTTCTCGGTTATCAAAACTGGCAGGAATACAAATTAAACAAAACAAGGGACCCGCAACTAATTATCCAACGTGACGATGATAGAAATAAACAACCGCTTACCGGCCGGGCTCCTACAAAAAAATATTCTTATAGAAGATATTCAATTTTCGTTACACTTACGGTTGTCTCAACGGTGAGCCTATTGGCAATATTGAAATTTCAAAAGCCGGGTCCGGGCAATATTGCAAAATCTCAATTTTCTGCACATAAAACAACGAGCAACGACATCCCCAATACGGTAGTATTTAACTATGATATTGATAATGTGATAGCGGATAGCTTTTTTATCCAGCAATCCTGGGACAGGAACCGAAGGGTTCGGATATTTAAGAATAATTATACGCTGACAGATATTTACTATGAGCCGGGCTACCATAAAGCCAAGCTGATCGCAAATGATCAAATTATCAAAACGTTCGACGTGAGTATCCCAACAGACCGGTGGTTTTTTTATGCGAAGGAGAAAACCCCGAAAAGCTTACCAAAATACATTTTGACCGAGACGGGAATCAATAGCGGTTCGCTACAATTAATTCCGCAAGAGATCCTCAAAAGCCAAATCGACATAAACAAGGAAAATGATTATCTACAGGTTTACTTTCCCAGTAAGATTGAAAACAGCAGCGATGACTTTGTCTTAAAATTCAGGATCAAAATAAATCCCCTGAACAACGATTATTGTCCATACTTTATGGCTGAAGTTTTTTGCCAAAAGAATTTTATGTTTTTTACGAGCACACGTAAAGGTTGCGCCAGTGAAATCATAACACAGTTTGGCGAAAACTTCCGCAGTGGCAAGACGAATGATTTTTCAGCACTCGCAAACGATCCGAAAGCCTGGCAGGATATAGAGCTAACAGTAAAAGAGAAAAAAGTAATCATCAGGATAAACAACAAACAAGTTCTTTCCAGCACCTACCATGAATCGGCAGGTTTAATCACAGGGCTCGGCTTTATATCGAATGGGTTGGCGGAAATCGACTTTGTGGAATTGAAGACACTCGACGGAAAGGATATTTATCTGAACGATTTTGAACAATAGCTGAATAGAGATATCTCCTGATAAAGCTTGAAAGACAATTCGAAAAAATAAGGAACAATTCCGTCTTGAAGATTACTCACAGGCAATTCCCTCCTGCAAAGCCAAATAGCAGGTTTCTTCCAGGCCGGCTATCTTAAAGTATTCGAAATACAGTACACTTTTCTAACTGAAAAATCTATGTTTTCGGATTGATATTTTGATTTAACTGGAATACGTTTTTCGGATCATATTTCTTTTTCAAAGTAAGGAGGCGATCGTAATTTTCTCCATATGCTTCTCTTACTCTTTCTTCACCTTCGATCCCTAAGGCATTTACATAAACGCGCTTACTTGAAAAAGGCTGCATTCCATTCCAGAAAGCTCTTGTCCACTCAATGTGCTTTTCATCCTCCTCGGAATTTACCCAGTTTGAAATGATCACCAGGTCGATCTGTTCTTTTCGATGAGGAAACGCTGCTCCCCCTTTGGGTTCACGGTTTGCCGCACCGCCATAGAACTCAAGAATAATCGCTGAAATTGGAGATGTCACAGTCCGTGCATGGCTGATAATTGTGTCGATTGCGTCATCAGAAAGCGATTCGAGAAAGCCGGACTTCCAATAAAATCGATTGCCGTGGGGAAAAGGACCCTCAAGCATTGTTTGAATTTGCAGATAGGGCTGCTCCTGAAACATATCAGCTATGGGGGCGCCGAATTCTCTCAATGGTTTAAGAACCTTTTCACCTTCTGCTATATCTCCGCTATAACATCCTATATATCCGCAAACTTGCATGCCATCCGGAGTATGAATGAAAGCACTATATAAAGTGAGTTCATCGGGAGCTGATTTAATGAAATCGCGATAGAATTTGATAGCTTCCTTTGCATTGTCCATAGGGTGAAGAATCATCCCACCCAATACTGTTGAAACGGGGTGTAATTGATACGTCAAAGAAGTTGCTATCCCGAAGTTCCCTCCTCCGCCTTTAAGTCCCCAGAAAAGATCCTCGTTTTCGGCTTCATTGGCTATAACCAATTCACCCCCGGCAGTTACAACTTCGGCGGTGATGACATTGTCACAGCTTAATCCAAACCGGCCGACTAACCATCCGACACCGCCTCCTAAAGTTAATCCTGCAATACCAGTGGTAGAAACAACGCCTCCTGTTGTAGCGAGTCCAAAGGCTTGTGTTGCTTTATCGAAATCGGCCCAGGTGGCTCCGGTTTCAGCGGTTGCAGTCCGCCGTTGAGGATCAACGTGAATTTCTTTCATTAAGGACAAATCTATCATCAAGCCGCCGTCACACACGGCATTCCCCGTGATATTATGTCCGCCGCCCCGAACAGACATTATTAAATCGTGAGCAGTAGCAAATTTTACAGCCACAATAACGTCGGGTGCAGATACACATTGTACGATCAAGGCCGGTCGCTTGTCTATCATACCATTCCAGATTTTCCGCGCTTCTTCATATCCTTCATTTGACGGCTCAAGAACTTTTCCTGAGATTGCGCTACGAAGGCTCGCAATGACCAAATCCTTTAATTCAATCGATGGTGTGCCGGTAATAATTCCCATTACAATTTAGTTTTATGAGTGAAAAAAGAAATGCAGTACCATAGGAGCCAGGACCCTTATTTCTTTGTGAATTCGTTAGGTATAACAGTAGGCTGAAAAAATATCCGCGGTGCGAAAACTAGAACGTATATCCTAATATACACAGACTATAGCAAACCAGCGAATTTTTTGATTCTTTAGAAGTAGGCTCAAGATAAATATTTGCATGCCGGATACCGATTGAAAGATCACCAGGTAGACTGTGAGATCTAATTTAGATAGATCATTACTCATCGTCTTGCATCATAACTCATCAGTACTACTCCCGAATCGGAACCTTCCACACTGTTTAAAGTTAGCCCCGTTCTTTTTGTAATGTTTGAAAACACGGGCTTGCCTGCACCGAGGATTACTGGAAAAACCGCCAGCAGGTAATTGTCTACCAATCCTGCATTTATAAATTCAGTGATAAGATTAGCTCCGCCGTAAAGCCAAATATTTTTGCCCGGTTCTGTTTTGATCTCGTTCACCCTGAGCGCAATACCCGAACCGATATAGATTGCTTTATTATCTTCTTTTGGATTTCTGGAAAACACATATTTTTTCTTGCTATGAACTGCATCCCAAAGCTTCTTCTCAGCCGGTAGTGCGTTTTCTGCTGGCTGGTATTGGCCCCACATATCGTAACTTATCCTTCCATAAAAGATAGTGTCAATACCTGAAAGAAATTTGTCGAAAAACGGCTCTGAACCCGAATCCTGTTCCATCCTGCACCAATCGACCTCACCATTTGGACCTTCTATAAAACCATCCAACGTTACTGCCACGTTCAAAATAACTTTTCTCATAGTTTATATTTTCTGCTTGTGATGTATTCCTCTATCCTCTTTCGTAGACCCGACTCTGGGATAATATTCCATCACTGATGGAAAAGATAACAATAAGGTCAATAATTCCTCTTCTACTTTCTCCTTTGTCGGCTCAATCAGCTTTTTACCAATCCCAGTTTTTTATAGTCAGGATCTACATCAAGGTCCGATAAGTAGCAGCACCACATCCAATCCGTAATGGATCGACAAACTCCTGCAAGCTTTTCATTATCCCATGCCGTTATAATAAGGTCGGAGTTCTCAAACATTTTCTGAAGTCTTTCTATGTCGTTTGTTGGGCGTGGTAAACCGGACCTCTTATAGAGTTTACCTACGTTAGCACCGCTATATGACAGGTTACCTTTCCCGTTATAGCGGTGCGAACGCCTTGTAAGTAAGAAAAATAAAATGGCGGGCTATTAATGTGGGTTTTTACCAGACCTGGTAAATCTCGCGTGAGCCTGTAAGATACATTTCGTGATAGCCTTTCATTGCTTCACTCATCTTTCTCATTTCTTCGGAGTCTTCTTTATACTTGTCCCAACTCTGTTGGTATGCAGTAAGACTATCATATTGAGTGACGGTAACAACTTTGTTATATTGCCCAGTCATATCCGTCATGATATTAATCGTTTCGCTGTTTTTACCCATCACTTCCTTAAATAATTTGGCAAGCTTTGAGGCATTCCCTGGTTTACAAATAAAAATGTCGTGAACAATAATCATGGCTCAAGTTTTAATTGATGATTGGATATGTTTTTACCCAAAGTTTCCTGCTGGGTTGAACATTTAAGCAGATCAGAGTAATGTCAAGCCTTAATTTGATTCAACATGTTTCTTAAAGTTGTCAAGGATATTCTGCCATCCTCCTTGCTGCATCTCAATTGAATGCGTGTCTTCGGCTTCGAATATTTCCGATACCCTGGTCTCATTACCATTTGACGTAAAATCGACGCTCACCCTTCTCCCGTCATCCATAGTGTACACAATACGCTCATTTGGTTTCACTTCATCATATACACCGCCAAAATCAAAACCCATACTTTTATCTTTCGCTTCCATTCGCGAAAGGAATTTGCCACCAACTCTAACATCGTTCTGCGCAAATGGAGTATGCCAGTCGTCTGATGCATTGTTCCATTTTGTGATGTGCTCCGGCGCTGTCCAATATTGCCAAACTTTTTCTACAGGTGCTTTTACAGTGCTTTGTACTGTAATCTGAGTTCTGTTTGCTGTTTCCATGTTTTTCGTTTTTTGATATTATCAATTGTTTTTCGTTTTCATTTGAGTATTGGTTCGACAGCACGTGAATTATCGCTGTCATCTTGATGCACTGGCAACTAAATCCCTTTTCCTATTTCAATTGTTCTACTTTCTCCGGCGCCCCGGGCGATTTTGATGATGCAAATTAAATGGACTTTTCGAGACATCAATTGTGTAAAGGCGACAATAAAGAGGCACTTTGCGACATGAAACGATATCTAAGGTTAACATCCGCTGGTCATTTGTCCATCCATTGGGATTTGTAAAAGAAGCGCTCAAAAAGTCAGTTACTATCCAATCTTACCATGCATCTCACATCCTTTGCTTCCAGGGGCGTTTCACCGGACGGCAGGTACCATTCAACACAATATCCGTGCGGATCAATGTTGGGATATGAAAGAAGTTTTTTAAAAGCCTGGTCGATACTTTGTATATCCTTGGTGTAATCTTTGATCGTTAAACTTATATACCTTCCTTTTTGAAGTATCAATGTATCACAGTTCAGTTTTTCTGCTTCCCCTTCACCAAGTTCTTCAGCTGCGCCTCTATAAACAATACCCTGGTTCCCTTCGGGCCGGGATATTCCAAAATATTTTCTGCCTTTTGAAAAAGGAACTAATCTTTGAAGTTTTTCATGCGCCTCGATAATTCCTTCGGGAAAAGACTTTGCTGTTATAAAAAAGACTTTGATATCACTGTCAAGAGTTATTGATTCCATAATAAACCTTTTCATAAAACGCCAAACTCTTGAAGCTTTCTTTGAAACTCAAGAATCCTGACTTCCCAAAACTTCAAAGTTCATTTCTAAAAAAAGCAGCCGTAAGTGTGTTGAACGCGATTTATCACATATCCTCCAAAAGCTCATCAAGGCGTTCATGTGATTCGTTGACTCCTTCTTCCATTCCAGATTGAACCATTCCATCACGATCGCTCACAGATTGAAAAACAGATTGGATTGTCACCCTGGTTCTTCCAGCTGGCAACACCTCAAAGCGGGCAGTTTCAAGGGCGACATGGCCCTTTTCGGGAAGGCCTTCAAACTCAAAAGTGCGGATAGTTCTTTCGGGAGCCGTCTCTTCGTGACAAACACCATGGAATCCGACCTCATTTCCATTATTGTCTGCCTGAACAAAGCGCCAGGAGCCGCCGCTTCCAGATTCGAATCGATCAATTTTCGTGCTAAGTTGCCGTGGCCCCATCCATTTCACCAGAAGTTCGGGATCAGTAAATGCTTTGAAAACAAGTTCGCGGGGAGCATCAAACTCCCTTGTAATAAAGAGCTCCTGTTTGCCGGGTTCAACCTTGACCCGGGTCTGATTTTTCGTTGTCATTTTTTTCGTTTTAAATAATGAGGATGTGTTGAATTATTTCTTGCTCTGTGATTTCAATTCCATATAGTACTTCTTTTCTTTTGGCGTGAGGTGTTCAATCGCATATCGTAACGTGGTACGAGGCATTGTTGCCGCATAGTTGTCAAGAAATTTTAATAGTTTTCGAACATCTTTTTTTCCAGCTTCACGAATCCATCCGCCAGTCGCTTTTTGCACTAAGTCATGTTCGTCATTCACTAGTATTTCGGCAATCTTGAATGTATCATCGATATCACCTTTCCTGATAAAGTAATAAGTGCTTACTATCGCCGTCCTTCTCTCCCAAACATTTTTAGAACGCGCCAGTTTGTATAGAATGGCTCTCGGTTTATCTGACAAGTAGCCTCCCACCACATAAGGGGCGGCTCGGTCGACCAAACCCCAGTTGTTTATCCTGTCATGACGCCGGATATACAGATCAAATAATTCCTTTTTCTGAGCGTGGCTCGTTTTCTTGTCGCGGGCCTGGAAGTCCATCACACTAACCGCGCCGACTCTTGCTTCATGCACAGGGCTCTCGAGAAGCTTTTCAATTTCTGTCAACGGCATCCCAATGAATTCCTTCGCGAGCGCAAAAACCTGCCCCATTCCTACTCCGATGAAAATGTCTGCTTCTTCACTTTGCTCTCCACCAGATTTAAAGTATCGTTCCACTTGCAGTTTTTCTGCGGATCGGCTCTGTGCAGTCAGCCTTTTGTAAAAGTGCGCTGCAGTGAATTCCGATAATTGGGCCGCTGGTTGTTTCTCTTTTAGGCCAGTTGCTTTATTAGCTGCCTTACCAGAGTTTGCTCGCTGAGATTTTGCCATTAGTAAAAAGTTGTGTGTAAATTATGAACTGACGGTTTCCAGCCTGTCGTTTGTGTTATGCTATTTCTTTCGCTTCTTGCCTTTTTTGGCTGGCTTTGCTTTTAAATTATTCAATACGTCGTCCAGCGCATCAAACCTATCAGCCCATAACTTTCTGAATGGCTCGATCCAGTCAGTCACTTCGCTTAACTTTTGAAGTTTCGCCTCGCAATATCTTTCCCTACCCTGTTTTTTTATAATGATAAGTCCGCACTCTGTTAAAATTTTAATATGCTGCGATATCGCCGGCCGGCTAACATCAAAGTTTTCTGCGATAGAGTTCAGGTTGAGTGGATTGTAAGCAATCAGGTTAATGATCTCTCGCCTTGTCGGATCCGCAATAGCCTGAAAAACATCTCTTCTTGTTTCCATAACAATATGTAAGTAAATGATTACAAATCTATATGTAAGGATTTACTTACGCAAATTTATTTTCAGCTTATTTTTTTGGTGTCAAAACTGCGCGAAAGACGCTCTTGTACTTGTAGGCCTAATGAAGACTGTTTAAGATGAAAGTCTGTTTGAAGTGATTTTGCGGAAATAATTAGGTTATAGACCTCGCTTCTTCATATATCTTTTTATCAATCCACATATTGAAGGCATTCCAGGTCTTTCCGTTGACTTTTCGTTCGAGTCGCTTATCGTAATCCTTTACAAAGCCTACTTTCTCATAACACTTAATGGCAGCAATATTCCAGTCAAAAACGTTTAGTTCGGCCCTTGTTCTGTCCAGATAATAAAATGTGTATTCCAGAAGCAAATGCATTATCTGTTGGCCAAGGCCCTTTCCTCTCTGGGATAAATCTCCAATTATTATACGTCCCAACCGTACAGAGTTTTTCAATAAATAAATCTCCGCGTGACCGATTGAACGATTAGTATCGACTCTAAGAATCGTAAACGGGATTCTATTTTTATCACTGAGCGAAGTGTATAATTGTTCGGTCGTCAAAGGAAACGTAAATGCAGGTCCTGCAAACTGCATCAATTCCTCTTCGTTATTGATCCAGGAAATTAGGTCAGGATAATTTTCTCGCGCAAATTTTTCTAGTCTTATCATATGTCGCGTTGGATAGGAGGTCTACACATGTTTTTTTAAGGATACGTCTTGGCGTATATGCTTCAGTTGCTGTATCGAAAATTTGAAGATCAATCATTATGAAAACGGACATCTATTTTGAAATTAACTATAAATCCCACTTATTTATGAAAACTGGTTACAACTGTTCTGACATTCAATACATCAATCGAAATATGCTCCTAAAACCTGTCAATTTTTTTTTGAATAGTCTGCTTATCCGCAAGTGTTTTTGCCAGTGAAAGTGATTTTTCAAAATTATGTCTTGCTTTTGTGTTGTCGATATCAGTATAAAGTTCGCCAAGCAGCGCGAAGTAATAGTGACTATCGGCCAGTTTCAATTTTTCTGCCTCTTTAATAGCTTCCTGTTTGCCGTTTGCTTTTGACAATGCAAAAGTTCTGTTCAATGCGGCTATGGGCGAATATTCGGTCTGCAATAGCCGGTTATATAACTGTAAAATATTTTCCCATTTTTCTTTCGTGTCAGCCTTGATGGTGTGCCAATATGCAATACTTGCTTCAAGGTGGTATTTTGACACTTCAGATCCCTGTGATGCTATGTGAAGATAATAGGCGCCTTTCGAAATTAGTTCCTGGTTCCAAAGTGTTTCATCCTGGTCGTGGTATAAAACGAGTTCTCCTGTGGGATCTTTTCTTGCCTTAAATCGGGAGGCATGAAAACACATCAAAGAAAACAAAGCATTTACTTTCGGAACATTTGTTATTTCATAGTCTATAAGCAACTGAGTTAATCGCATAGCCTCCAGGCAAAGGTCTTCGCGCAACACCGCGTCCTGGCTTTCAGAATAGTATCCTTCACTGAACAGTAGATACAAAGTTGTCAAAACAGTTTCCAACCGCTTTGAAATCTGTGCCCGGCGAGGAAATTCAATTTGTACATTTTCCAGGCGCAACTTTTCCCGGGCCCTGAACAGCCTCTTATTGATAGTTTCCTTGTTTGTTAAAAAAGCGGTCGCAATTTCTTCAATTCCAAAACCGCAAAGGATTCTCAGCGCCAGTCCTATTTGTGATTCAGCAGGAATAGAAGGATGGCAAAGCGCAAATAACATCTGCAACTGGCTGTCCGAAATATTCTTATCGGAGAGATCGATGTCGATCTCATGTGGATCGCTCGAAGTCCTTTTGATTTCCTCCGTTATTTTACGGTTATAAATTTGATTCCTGGTTAAATAATTTTTTGTTTTGTTTTTCGCGACGGCATAAAGCCATGCAGTTGGATTTTCGGGAATGCCTTTGTAAGTCCATGTTTCAAGCGCTGCCAAAAAAGTTTCGCTGGTAATATCTTCAGCAATTTCCAGATGCCCGATGCCAAAATGCCTGCAGAGTACAGCTGATATTTTTCTGAACTCGGTTCTGAAGAGATGCGGTATCAATTCGTCGCGTTGCATACAAAAAAAGGTCCCCGCTCCAATGAGCCGATGTGATGATGAGCCGATTAGCCTATGTGAAGGCGATGAGTCGATGTGATGATTTGCTATCACTAATGTGAATTGCACATCGGCTAATCATCACATCGGCTAATCACCATATCGGCTAATCGGCTAATCACCGAGAGAATCATTAATGGAGGCCGTCGTCTTTGGCAATTTTACGAACTTCAACACTGTTGCCCTCACCTTGTAAGACCGGGCACCCTTTTGCAAATTCAACCGCTTCATCCACAGAATCTGCCTTTACGATAACGTATCCGCCAATCGTTTCCTTGATTTCGCCAAAGGGTCCGTTTGTAACCATCTTGTTCGATTGTACCACCTTTGCATCATCGAATGGAAGACCGTTGCCACCGGTAAATTTGTTTTGCGCGGCAATCCCGCCTATCCAATCCATGGTTTGTTTCATCCAGATCTGTATCTGTTCGGGTGATGCCACTTTTTGGCCATCCTCGTGCCTGAATATTAACATGTAGTCTTGCATTGTTCAATTTTTTTATTGTTATCGAATCTTGTTTATACATCAATAACAATGGAGTATTGTGAAATTGGACAGCTCTGCAAAAATTGTTTTAAAAGAAGACTCTGCAAAAATGCGATTTTT
>DAINQQ010000110.1:0-17789 GCA_036742645.1 Flavitalea sp. | reverse complement strand
AATCGGATAATCATCACATCGGCTAATCATCCTCACATCGGCTCATCACATCAGTATTTACGCTAATTTTACCGCTTTCACGCTTGCTTGCTGCTATTGCCCGTGCATTGGTCCCGAACGACATGTTCCTAGAGAGCCGGGCAACGATCACTATAAAACACGATCATGACAGCAGAACATCAACGCCTTGCAGTGAATGCCACCAAATCTATACCCTTGGTACAATGGGGGCCTTATCTAAGTGAACGTCAATGGGGAACTGTACGTGAAGATTATAGCTCTAACGGTGATGCGTGGCACTACTTTCCATTTGATCATGCACATTGCCGCTCTTACATGTGGGGCGAGGATGGACTTGCCGGCATTTCAGACTATTTTCAGAACCTCTGCTTTGCGATCTCATTGTGGAATGGAAAAGATCATATACTTAAAGAACGGCTTTTTGGCCTTGGCAATAATGAAGGCAACCATGGAGAAGATGTGAAGGAACTGTATTACTACCTCGACAATATTCCTACGCATTACTATATGGAGTATTTATACAAATACCCTCAGCAGAAATTTCCATATGATCAACTACGCGACGAAAACCGGAAACGCTCAAGGCATGAACCTGAGTATGAACTACTCGACACCGGTGTTTTCAACAATGACCAGTATTTCGATGTTCTCATCTCCTACGCAAAGCAGGATATACAGGATATTTTTATCAAAATAGAAATAACAAACCGGTATTATAAAATGGCAGATATAACGGTTCTGCCTACATTATGGTTTTATAACCGCCGGGGAAATAAAAACCTAAATGAAACTCCCTCTATTCGGTTTATAAATAAAACTTCTGTTAAGGCCTCCCATCAGAGATTGGGCGATTACTATTTTTATTTCCAGCAGGCGAACGATATTTTATTTACAAATAATGAAACCAACACTGAAGCCGTTAGCAAAATTCCCAACGAGTCGATCTTTGTAAAAGATGCGTTTCATAAAGCAGTAATACAGGGAGAGAATGTTTCAGCCTTGAGGAATAAAAAGACAGGTACAAAATTCGCCCCTGTGTATAAGATGAAGATTCCGGCCGGTTCTACCAAAACAATTTACTGCCGACTTACTACAAGACTTTTAGACAACGCATTCGTAAACGGCTTTGCCGATATATTTAAAACGCGTAAGCAAGAAGCAAACGATTACTATGCCGCCATTTTACCCCAAGGCATGAATGAGGACATGGCTAATATCCAACGACAGGCTCTGGCCGGATTGTTATGGAGTAAGCAATATTATCATTACGACGTAGAAAGATGGCTCGCCTCAACGGATGGCATCACCCCAGTTAGTCAAAGCAAAATGACGGGCCGTAACCACGACTGGCAACACCTGAAGAACCAGGATATTATTTTGATGCCTGATAAATGGGAGTATCCATGGTATGCAGCCTGGGATCTTGGCTTCCAATGCATCTCGATGGCGGTTGCAGACCCTACTTACGCCAAGCACCAGCTGCTTTTAGTAATGCGCGAATGGTACATGAAGCCGGATGGACAGCTTCCTGCTTATGAATGGAACTTCAGCGATGTGAATCCTCCCGTGCACGCATGGGCTGCCATGCAGGTGTACAATATCGAGAAAAAACAAACAGGCAAAGGGGATATTGTATTCCTCAAAAAGATATTTCAGAAGCTATTGATCAATTTCACCTGGTGGATCAACCGAAAAGATGTGAATGGCAACAACATCTTTGAGGGAGGATTTCTTGGCCTTGATAACATCGGCGTATTCAACCGCAGTTATCATTTTTCTGCCGACCTGCAGTTAGAGCAGGCAGATGGTACGAGCTGGATGGGCACCTATGCGTTAGACATGATGGATATGGCCCTGGAGATTTCTATGGTGGATGCATCTTTCGAAGACACGGCGACAAAATTTTTTGAGCATTTTGTGTTGGTTGCTGAATCCCTGAACGAACACAGGCTGTGGAACGCGGAGGATAAGTTCTTTTATGATGTGCTTTGTGTACCGGGCCATGAGCCGATGCCGCTCAGAATTCAATCTATTGTTGGTTTGACATCGCTGTATGCCGTGTCAACTATCAAGAAAGAAGTTTTCGACAAACTCAGGGACTTTAAGAAGAGAATCACATGGTTTGAGAACTATAGGAAGAAAAACAAGAAGTTTTGGCCAAATGAGGAAAGGGGAGATGGAGAGGAAGTATTGCTTTCACTGGTGCGACAGGACCGCCTGGTATACCTGCTAGAGCGGTTATTGGATGAGGACGAATTTTTATCGCCAGGTGGAATAAGGGCACTCTCCAAGCGTCATGAAGAACACCCTTATTCCGTTACAGTTGAAGGGAACCTTTATACAATCCGGTATGACCCGGGAGATTCCACATCTGACATTTTCGGAGGCAACTCGAATTGGCGGGGTCCGGTTTGGATACCGATCAATTTCCTGATCATACAATCTATCAGGCGATATGGCGAATTTTATGGCGATAGCTTACTGGTTGAATGTCCGGCCCGCTCAGGAAACAAGATGAATCTGAACGAGGTCGCTGATGAGCTGACCAGGAGAGTGATTAGCCTCTTTGAAAAGGGACCGGATGATGAAAGGAGATTATATGGAAACTATAAATGGTTTTACCAGAAACCAGGAAATGAACACCTGGTTTCGTTTTATGAATATTTCCATGGTGATACTGGTAGGGGACTTGGTGCTTCTCATCAAACTGGCTGGACGGCCCTAGTAGCTGAGCTGATCAGTGAATATGGAAGTAAAAAGGAGGTAGCCAAGCCGAAGACAGTTTGACTAAAACGGACGATTAAGCTAGCTCCACCGCCTAGCGAAGCACTTATTCTTTCCTTTCGCTTGTGCCGGCCCGATCACTGCCTGCCCGACGATCAGCGCGGGTTTCACGCAAATCATCGTTTGAAACTCTTCTTTGATCATCTTTGTCGGCAGCCGCCCTGCTCTTTTTCATTTGCTCCTCTTTAGGTGTTTGAAGCGTGCTGTCTTTCGTAGAATAGATTTTCCCGGTATCCTCATCTGCAGGGTCAATATCCCCTGACTCAATAGCGCGAAAATTGATATGTTTATCTCTATTAGCCTCGCCCGGAGACTGCAAATGACGGTCTTGCTGTGATTTTTCCTTATCCATAGAATGCTTTTTAATAGCTGACACCAATTATATGCCACCCAGAAATAAAGCACGTTAGGTAGTGATTGGAAAAATATCCGGATTTTAAGCAATGGGGTTTAACAGAGCGTGGGCTAAATGATGTTCTTTTCCTTTAGAATTTGTCGTATTTGTGAGCGCATGCTTAGAAGTCGTCCCAACATGGTGCCGGCAGCGAGTGAGAAACTGAATCCAAGGAGCTGATTTCCATGGAGCCAGTGCTCAAGCAAAAAATGTCTAACGATCGCGATGGCGATATAGAGTACGAGAAGTAGGATCCCGATTCGATCCATCCTGGCGATGACCCTTGATGTTTCCTCTTCCCAGTAAATGCGTTTTCGCCGGACAAATATGGCTCCAACCATCATTCCCAGCATAATGGCACCAATGGCTGTGGCGGCTCTGAAGTGATCGCGGGCCACCTCATAAAAAATCACAATTACAAGAAGGGCAAATACGCCAAAGAAGAGTTTCAACCGTAAAAGAAGCTTACGCTCCACAAAATCCCGGGCATTCTTACCTGTTCTTGAGTTCAGAAGCATGAATTATCCGACACAATTCATATGCCTGCACAAAGACAATGATGCGATGGGGTGCAAAGGATATTAAATTCCCGAAAGCGGTAAAAAAAGCCGACCTTTGAGGGTTCTGCATAATTTTTATCGCGGAATAAAATTAAAGTATATGTATACGCAGGTCTGGACCAAATACCTCCCCATAATAAGAATACTTCTTAAGCGATCGGCCACCGGCGAACAAACACTCGATATGAACAGGATCGATTTTGAAAGAGCAGGCAGTGGACGTAAGGCGGGTTATAAATTCACGATCGAATTCAGAAAAGGAAGGGTAAGCAATCTTATTAGCAGTTCGCCTTTAGCCTCCAACCTCGCGGCTGTATTATTGCAAGATGCGGTAGTAAAAGATCTCGTCCAAAAGATAGACTACGATATCAGCCTGAATACGAGGTTTCAATTACATATAAAAAATCTTTCCGCCGATACAAACACATTACAGGAAGCCGAAAATGCAGAGGCCTCTGCTCCTGAGGCAAAAGAAGATTCTTGATTCATTAAGAGTTTCATAAAGTCCGCTGTTATTTTTTGAATAACATAGTTATCCAGTGCTGATCGTTTTGGTGCACGGGATCTCTGTTCCATGCCAC
Source organism: Flavitalea sp. (assembly GCA_036742645.1). Lineage (GTDB taxonomy): Bacteria > Bacteroidota > Bacteroidia > Chitinophagales > Chitinophagaceae > Flavitalea. Next base: position 13,449 of record DAINQQ010000110.1, on the reverse strand, counting down.
GATAGCAGCTTCCAGCGCCCTTTTCAAACGCATCTTGACACTTTTTTTCTGTAGATCGAATACCACCCCGTCTACATTTTCCTTATAGACTAGCACGTTTTCGTTGTTATAGAAATAGACGATATTATTCTGAGGAGTATGAATATTAGACTCGATCTGCCAAAATCCTTTTTCACTAACCCATCTCGGAGCCTTAGCTTTCTTGTAACGTTCCTGTGCAAACATCGCTGAGGACGTAATAATTAACAGTGCCGTAGTGAGGATCAGTTTTGCATTCATGACCTTTGTTTAAGTTTAACTGATGAAGAATTTCTTACATAAATTTTAATCCTGTTAAACTAGTCTCTTGCAAAGCGAGTTTTCTACATAGTAGATGAATATGCTGATTCCTGATACGGAATCTTGTATTAGCTGGAGACATGATAACCTTTTTGCGTTCAGCGATGAAAACGAGGGTTTCGTCTATAAATACACGATCTAAATCTGTTCAGCGAAATGAATATCTAACTTTATAACCGTTTGTTACGGCAAAATAAAATATCGAGAAAACGGGTCTTACAACATGTTGCATTCTGGGCTGCAATGGTTCTAATGTATACAGTCAACTATGTTTTTGCTCCCGGAGTTAATCAGCGGCGGTTTATCGATACACTTATCTTTCTTCCCGGGCACATGTTCTTCACATATACCCAAATGTATATTGTTATTCCCCGGTTCCTCTTGAAGAGAGAATACAAGCAATATTTTCTGTACACTTTTTTATTTCTTACGACCAGTGTTTTCTATGCTCATTGGGCGCAGGCGAACCTTATAGCCTGGGATCGGCCATTTTTCCGCGTCCGGCATTATTCAAATTATAAGTACTTTTTGATCAACTTTGGGCGTAGTTCTTTTGCGCTTTTTTTTACTGCGGGTCTGGCAGTAGCCATTAAGTTATTTAGGGAATGGTTCCGGCAACGCGAACATACACTCAAAGCTGAAAACGAAAGAGTACGGCTTGAGCTTGAGAGTTTAAGATCACAGATCCATCCTCACTTCCTTTTTAACACGCTTAATAATCTTTATTCACTTACATTGACCTCATCTGCATCCGCATCCCTGGTTGTAGTGCACTTATCAGATTTGTTGCGGTATATGTTGTATGAATGCAAAGAGCCGCAGGTGTCGATGGAAAAGGAACTGCAAATGCTAAAAAAGTATATCGAACTTGAAAAGCTGCGGTATGGAAACAGACTGGATGTTGCTTTCACCATAGGCGGCGAAACGAAGGGATTGGCAGTTTCTCCCCTGCTACTTTTGCCGTTTGTTGAAAACAGTTTCAAACATGGCGTCAGTGACCAGATCGATCAATGCTGGATAAACATAAACGTTCATGTAGAAAAAAGCGTGTTTACATTCCAGGTTTCGAACAGCCGCCTCGAAAAACAGGAGACAACATTCGGAGGTTTGGGCATGGAGAACGTGCGAAAGAGACTCCAGCTTTTATATCCTGAAACTCATGACTTAAAAATTGTTGAGGAGAACGAGATATATGTGGTGAAATTGGAATTGATTTTAAATAAAATTACTGAGGAAAAAAAATCCAATAATTTCCACGTAACCGAAAAAACACAAGTTATACATACAATATGAAAACAAGATGCTTACTTGTAGATGACGAGCCGCTTGCATTGAAGGTGCTAGAAAATCATATTGAAAGTATTCCTCAGCTTGAAATCGTTTCTTCGTGCGCGAATGCATTTGCTGCCATGGAAGTTTTGAAACAGCATGCCGTCGATCTCATGCTCCTCGATATACAGATGCCAAAACTGATCGGAACATCTTTCTTAAGAACACTGCGAAATCCTCCAAAGGTTATTTTTACAACGGCTTACAAAGAATATGCAGTGGAAGCATTTGATCTGGACGCTGTTGACTACTTGCTGAAACCTGTTACCTTAGAACGACTGATCAAGGCTGTAAATAAAATCAGCATCGAGACGGTGCCAGTAGCGCTTGATGAACAGAAAATCCTGGAACAGGAAGGATTCGCGTATTTCAGGTCAGACAGAAAAATGATTAAGGTAAAATATGACGACATTTTGTTTATAGAAAGTATGAAAGATTATGTAAAAGTTGTCCGTAACGGTGATAAGCCCCTGCTTGTAAAACAGTCCATTAGTTCGCTGGAAAATATGTTACCGGCTAACCGGTTTGTAAGGATTCACCGGTCGTTTATTGTATCTGTCCAGAAAATAACCGCATTTACCAACCATGACATAGAGATTGCAGGCGTTGAAATTCCGATCGGCCGCCTGTACAGTCAGCATATTGAACGGTTACAAAACAATAGAGTTTCCTAAGGTGAAGTGAAGCTCCCGGGATGACATCCTTGAACAGGAAAGGCCGCTTATTTCAAGGATGACATCGTTGAATCTGCAGATACTGTCACCATAATGGATGTCATCCTTTTGGAGAGGATGAGCAGGCGCTTATTTGAAGGATTACATGCCCTTTGTGGTCAAAGCTCTTTTAACGGCAAACAGCGCAATGACCACTCTTAGAATCTAAGACAAGTCCATAAAAGGTTTGTTGTCCAAAATCTTTTCTATGTCTTTCATCACCTCAGGTGTAAGTTTTTGAACAACTTCGAGTGCTTTGAAATTTTCTGTGAGTTGTTCTTTTTTTGTGGCTCCCAATATGGTAGTAGTAACATTCGGATTTTTGATTGTCCACGCAATAGCCAACGACGCAAGTGTTGTCCCTAACTGCTTTGCGACATCGGCAAGGAGTTTTACTTTGTTTATTTTTTCTTCCTGCAGCCACCTGTCTCTGAGCCATTCAAATCCTTTTAGTCCAAGCCTCGAACCCTCTGGGGAGCCCTCCAAATATTTTCCAGTCAGAAACCCTGCGGCCAACGGGCTCCAGATTGTCGTTCCAAGACCAACGTTCTGGTAAACCGGCAAATAGTCCCATTCCACCTTAAATCTTTCAAACATATTATACTGAGGTTGCTCCATCGTTGGCCCGATCAGTGCGTACTGCTGGGCAACCCGATGGGCTTCCATGATCTCTGCACCGCTCCACTGGCTCGTTCCCCAGTATAACACCTTTCCCTGCTGAATAAGATTGTGCATTGTCCAAACAACTTCTTCGATTCGCACATAGGGATCGGGGCGATGACAGAAGAACAGATCGAGATAGTCTGCCTGCAAACGCTGTAATGCTTCATGACAGGCTTCTATAAGGTGTTTACGGCTAAGACCAGTTTGATTTGGCTTGTTGTTTTTTCCGCGCCATCCAAAATATGCTTTTGAAGAAATGGTGTAAGAAGTGCGATCCCAGTTTTTATTTTTTAATACCCGCCCCATCATCTTTTCACTTTCTCCCAGGGCGTATGCTTCAGCGTTATCGAAAAAATTCACACCATTATCGTACGCGATTCCCATTAATTCATCTGCCAGGCTATCATCTATCTGTTTATGAAAAGTAACCCAACTGCCAAAAGAGAGCACACTAAGTTGCAATCCCGATCTTCCAAGTCGACGGTATTCCATAGTATATTTTATATGATGAAATAAATAAGTCGCGAAGATACGAGACGAGCGTATATAGAGCAGATGAAGAACTAGCTATTGGGGGATATCGTCAGGTGGGACCAGTACTATACCGGTGATGGTGTCGATCGAATATCTGCTAAAATCCTGCAGACCCCACAGACCTCTTCCAAAAATTGTCTTGTCTTTTTGATAGATCTGAACATCTTTCTTGGTTCGGAATTCACGCTTATCCCTGTCCCACCAGAGTTCATTTGTACGCAGGGTATCACGATTGTTTTTGTTGATTACAACAACGCTATCTCTCAAAAGGACTAGCCCGTTATATTGAAAATATTTCGCGTATCGTGCATCGAGTGTACTTTCTATGATTGTTGAGTCGGTATAAAAATCAACATGCATGGTCCTGGTAAATTCCACATAGGGCGAGTCGCCATGTACGAGCATCATATACGGTGCTGTAAGCTTAGCCTTTACATCCCCGCTTTGACTGAGAAACGATTCTATTTTGAATGCTTCTTCAATCGCACTCCTGTCGTTGAGTAGTGCGTCGATCTTTTTGACATCGTTTTCGCAAGCAACAAAAAAGCAGCTTACAAGAGAAGCTGCTATAAAAGATTTATATCGGTATTTGCCTAACATCTCTTAATCATACTTTCGTTTCACGAACCAGAGATCGCTCAGGGACAGACCTATTGAAAAACGGAAAAAGCCTTCACGAACAAGGTTTTCCTTGTTGCCTCTCTGTCCAAATTCGAGGCCGAGATTGATCATGGAATACTGGTTCGTATAAGCTGCTTTTCGCATGGGGAAAGAAGCACCTGCAGAGGCCCCCCAAACAGGAAGATCCTTATCGACTTTTATGTAGTCCTTTCCGTACACAAATCCCATACGGTAAGCCACATAACTAAAGTAATTTTTTCCTGGCTTGGGCATTATCTGTCCGCCGACATGCAATTTCCAACTATTCTGTACGCCGTCTTTTTCACCGAAGTACCTGTAATCATCCCAATTTGAGAGTTCCAAATCAGCACCAAACATCCACTTCCCAGGTTTATCAAACATGAAGCCTCCTCCAACAGTGGACGGATATTGAACACTTCCGTCAATCTCCTGATCGTTGACGACCCTATCAATAGAATCTATAGCACCTGTGGCAGTGTTGTATTGAAAGGTTTCGCGGATGACATTCTTGCTGCCATTAAGCGTTTTTTTCATATTGCCGTAAGCACCCAGTCGAAGTAAAGTAGACTCATTCAGCTTCCCCACGTATTGTATGCCACCATTCAGTAACAATCCATTGTAATTAGATTGTGTCTCGTGATTCGTTTGGTAGTAAAAGACGTCAGACGAATCGGGTATGAACGATTTGCGGGTTGAGAAATTTTTCGAACCGAAAAGATATCCAACATTTACACCAATGCTAAAATTTTTTATGCCGAAACCAGTACCTGCATGTACTTCGTAAGTCCCTCCGTCGCCTTCGAATAATGTATTCAAGCTATCGATTCCGGAAATTCTTTCATTACGTTCTATTTTATAGTTGATCCGCGTAATTGGCCTGAGGCCAAAAGTAAATCCCCAGTCTTTTTTCATTGCAAGAGGAATGCCCATCTGTATATAAGAGATGATTGGACTGGCTGAAGAAAATTTACGAGGTGGATCAAGTGCCTTCAACGTTCTGCTATCTATTTCAAGTCCCACATCGAATGTGGTATACTTTAGTTTCGAATAGGAGGCAGGATTCATAAAGTTCACGGTATGAAAATCACTATAAGCTGCAGAAACACCGCCCATTCCGCGGTTTAAGATGTTTTGTTTAGGAAGTAAATCGCCCAGTCCGTATCGTGAATAAGGGGAATTTTCGGTTTGAGCCATTGCAGCCGAAACACACATCCAAAAGACACCTAACAGGCTGATTCTCTTATACGTTATTGAATTCACTGATAGCATACAAACCTTTATAAATTAGATTAGGGTCTGCAAATATCATGTTTTTAAGATGGTAGACAAAAAAGGGTGCATCACCCCCGGTTAAGAGCACGTTAAAGTTCCGGTACTTTTTAGCGTAAGCGTCAATCATACCGTCAATTTCCTTAGCCATTCCGAGCATCACCCCGCTCAGGATATTTGTTCTTGTGTCGTAGCCGACAAGTGGAAAGTTCCAGTCTTTTTCGATCAGCGGAAGTTTAGCCGTGTAGATCTGAAGAGATTTGAATCGTAGTTCCATCCCTGGAGAAATTCCTCCTCCTAAGAATTCATTATTCTTATTGATAAAGTTATATGTGATGGCAGTTCCTAATCCAATTACAAGATTATTCTTTCCGGGAAACAGGTCAGCCGCTGCCACTACAAGGCCTAATCGATCTGCGCCAATCGTCTCAGGCTTGCCAACTGGTGTAGTGACGGGTATTTTTGAATGATGATCGAGCTTATGAAATTTGGTCCTCTGAGTCAATATTGTTTCAACAGCGGGATTGTGATCTATAACCGAAGAGAGCAATGATTTTTGAGGATGATACTTTTCAATCAGCGCTTTTATCGTTTCTTCAGAATCATCGGTAAGAACCAACACCACCTTTAATTCTCTCTTTTCAAATACAGCGCATTTCAGTCGTGTGTTCCCAAAATCAAAGCAAAGAGTTATGGACATGCGCTAATGTAAGAAGTTTTTGAACCACTCGACCAGGTACGAAGTACGAAGTATGACTACTTCACTTTAGGGTTAATACGTTCACACTTCAAACTCTAAACTTCAAACTTCAGACTTTGTATCTCACCCTTCATAATCCGTATTTCCTACTTCAGGCTTCGTACTTCAAATATCCAAATCCAATGCTGATAAATTCTGGAAATGGCCATTTTGTTTTACTTTCTCCTTTAGCTGTTCCATTTCCATAAGCATAGGAAGTACTTTTTGCAAGTGGCGTTTGATATACTCCTGCCGCTGAATTTCTTTTAAGAGACCCAGTAATTCGTATTCTTCTTCGAGGGAAAGTCCGGCATGATGTGCTACGTCGTAAGAATGCAGGTCATCTTCCGGCTTTTTGAAATCTTTGCTGATATTCAACAGGCGATGCAATTCTTTGACTCCACGAATAACATTCTGCATCAGTTTGCGGTTACCTTCATCTTCTTCATTGTCGGGATAGTTCACGATGGCGCCGCTATATAGTTTGTCAGGAACACTTTTGATGACCTCGAGAATTCTGAAGACTTTAAGGCCTTGTGTTTTTATATCCATCTCGCCATTGTCGTACACCTGCACAATATCTACAATCTCCACCAGCGTTCCAATTTCCTGCAATCTGTTGTTGATAACAGCGGGAATTCCGAAAGGCTTATTCAATTCTTTACATTCTTTAATCAGTTGCTTGTACCTGGGCTCGAAAATGTGCAAATGAAGTTTTTCACCAGGATACACTACAATACCCAATGGAAATATGGGAATAAAGTTTGTCATTAGCTATCACCAACGCTGCTTTTACTTTTTTGGCGAACTGCAAAAGTACTACGCAAATATGTTTTCAATCGCATCGAATTTATGCACCATGGAATCCCCGTCCCGTTCTGTGATGCCGAGGTACGAGGCACCTCAGGTACTTCAATATAGACACCATCCTTTTTTTCAGAAAACCACAAGGTTCGCTTCCCGGAGATCCCTCGTTCCCTGGATGACAGGAAACTCAGGATGAAACTTGATATCCTCATGAAGTGGCTGGGAGCCTAGCTTAATAATTGCTATAACAGATTTTTCGCTTCCAACTACAACCTGCAATTTTGTATCAAAGGAGCTCATGAAGATATCCGGTTTCACAATTATTAAGAATGCAGTCATCAACGACTATCCAATCAGTGAAGCGATCCGATCAATCCTTCCTGTTGTGGATGAGATGATCGTAAGCGTCGGGAAAAGCGACGATGATACCGAATCGCTAATCAGGTCAATTCCAGATCAAAAAATAAAAATCGTACGCTCTGAGTGGGATCCAGCGCTAAGGCAGGGAGGAAAAATCCTGGCCGTTGAAACAAACAAAGCTTTTCAATATGTATCGGCAGACAGTGATTGGGCTTTTTATATACAAGCGGATGAAGTGGTGCATGAAAAATATCACGCCGTTATCCGGCAGGCTGCTGAACGCTACCTGCATGATAAAAAGGTGGATGGACTTCTTTTTCATTACCTCCACTTTTATGGAACGTATGACTATGTTGGCGATAGTAGAAAATGGTATGACAAAGAGATACGAATTATACGAAACGACAAATCGATCGAAGCTTTTAAGGATGCACAGGGATTTAGGAGAAACGGACAAAGATTAGCTGTTAAGTTGATCGATGCCTGGATCTATCATTATGGCTGGGTCAAAAGTCCGCAGCAAATGAAACAGAAAATGTATCAAACCGGAAAGCTATGGCACAGCGACCAGGAGATGAACGCTTTTATGCAGAGCAGCGATATTTTTGATTACAACGAATTCGATTCACTCAATAAGTTTCAAGACACTCATCCTGAAGTGATGCGGGAGCGAATAGCCAAAAAAACCTGGGATGTTGCTCTTGATATTCAACAGAAAAAATTTTCTTTGAAAGACCGGGTATTATACTGGATTGAAAAAAGAACGGGTAAACGGTTATTCGATTTTCGTAATTATAAAATCATTTGAGCGGATGTAAATCGGCTTGCAAAGGCGCAAAAACGCAAAGTTTCTTTTGAGTTTCTTCGCGGCTTTGCGGCTTTGCGCGAAATCTTACAACATGTGGCAACAACTGTTAAGTGATCTTCAAAACGGTGATACAAAAGCTCTGGCCAGGTGCATTTCACTGGTTGAAAATGAAGTTGAGGGTTATGAGCAGTTGATGAAGTCTCTACAGTTAAAACATCCGGCCAAATTGATTGGTGTAACGGGTCCACCAGGCGCGGGCAAAAGCACGCTAGTAGATTGCCTTATTGGAGAATTGGTAAAAAACAAATACAAAGTTGGCATCCTGTGCGTTGATCCTTCGTCGCCGTTCAATCTTGGAGCACTATTAGGAGACCGCATCCGGATGAGCGAATGGTATCAACACCCCGATGTTTTTATTCGTTCTTTGGCTACCAGGGGAGCGTTGGGCGGGCTGCATCCAAAGATCATAGAGATAACAGACTTGCTGAAAGAAGCTGGCTTCGATTATTTAATCGTCGAGACTGTCGGAGTGGGACAAAGTGAAGTGGAAATCGCGGGTCTTGCGGATACCACTCTTGTAGTCCTCGTACCGGAAGGAGGTGATGAGATCCAAACTATGAAAGCAGGAGTAATGGAAATTGCAGACATATTCGTAGTCAATAAAAGTGATCGTCCGGGCGCAGACCAGTTTGTACATAATCTTCATTTGCTATTGACTCCAGCGAGAGAAAACCAGATTGAAATTCCAGTTGTGAAGACTATCGCTTCGCAAAAATCCGGAATAGAAGAACTCCTCGAATCTATACAGAAATTACAATCCACACAACAAGAAAATAAAAAGAAATTTTGGTTCCTGGCCGAACAGGCTTTTCATCTCATACGAAATAAAAAGATGAAGAATATAAATAAGACTGAATTAAGAGAGCAGATTGAACTGGCGGTACAGAAAGGAAATTTCAACCAGTATCATTTTATTGAGAAGTACATCGACTAGTGACGATTAACGAGGTGCTCCTAGCTTTCACGATTACTTTTCCACCACCGATAACCAATAAACCCAACGATCAGCATGGGTGCCGCAGCCAGATAGATTATGCCCGCATTCAATCCTCTGCCTGTTTTTTCTCCAAGTTGCTGCGCAGTTTTAGTACATATCGAACACTGGGCATTTGAGTTCTTCGTAAAAAAGATCAGGGACACACAAAGCACGAGAATCAGCCACACGTTTTTCATGTCTTGCAACTTTCTGCAAAAGTAAAACTTAACAGGCAAGAAAAGATTTTGTTTGAGGAAACGACCCTGGATTTAACCTTTCATCTTGTCATAAAAAAGGATGGCATCACTGCAGATGCCATCCCAAATAGTTACAATATAAAACCCAACATTAGAAAGACGGATCAGCCGGTGTATTCGGATTATTGTCGCGCTCCCTGAATGGATACGGGAAGAAATTTCTTTTCTTTTCCGTATTGGGCCTTCCAAAGCGTCTCATATCTTCAAGACTCAAACCAGACATAAACAATTCGATTCGTCTTTGCCGATAGATTTCTAAAAGGATATCGGCCTGCGTCATGGGACCAGCATAGGGTCCCAAATTTGCGCCAACTCCGAATGGATCACTCGCAGATGTTTTCGTTAGAATTTTATTTAGCTCCGTAACCGCCTGCGGCAACTGGTTCTGCCTTGCATAGGCTTCTGCCTTTATAAGTGTTATTTCCCCCGGTAAATAAACTGGGAATGATGCAGTCGTAGTGCCTCCAAATCCTTTCACGCGAAACCGCGGAGCGGTAGCATTGGTCGAAATATAAAACGGCACACGTTGATCGGCGGTATTTGGTTGAACACTCGCAGGAAGACCCATAACTGAATCTATGACCGCGTATACATTGTTTGTTGACGTTACAGTTTCAAAAATGGGATTGAGGTTTATTGCATCATAATTCAACGTTGATTTTTTTGTGAGGTCTACGGCGTTAGCCGCTGTCAACGCCTGCGCATAGTTGCCCGCAAATAGTGAATACCTTGCTTTTAATGCCTGCAGTGTATTAACGATATCGATGCCGGCAGGAACGTTGGCAATAAATGAAGGGCTTATAGGGGCCGTACTTATTGCGTTCAGGGCATTATCGATGGCGGCAATAGCCTGGGTAAAACCATCTGTTCTGTTAATGAAATTTACGTTTGCACCAATACCCTCAGGTACTTTCTCCCAGAGCATCGCCATATTTCCAATAGCCAAAGCTTTAAAAATGGCAGAAAATGCAATCAATCCGCTTGCATACGCCTTGTCTGACAGGTTTTGAGCATTTGTAATTACCAGGTCAGCGTCATAAATGATCTTATTGCTGCTGGTCCATAACGTTCCCAATATAGCGTTCGTGCCGTCAACAGCACCACTTCCAAGATATAACTGGTACTCAGCAGTATTTCCCTGGTTAAGAATAGAAACCTGGTTACTAAGGAAAGCGTCAGCAGTAATGACATTGTATAGCGAACTTGCCCTGCCGGCACTATAAACACGCTGTAAACCTGTTGCAACACCTGTCAAGCCTCTGGCAGAACTAAACACCTGCTGATCCGTAGCGGCCGAAGGATTGATATAATCCTTCTTGCAACTCACAAAAGACATAATGAAAAGTGCCAATATGCACTTCCGGGAATTTTTTATGATATGCTGTTTCATTTCTTTTGATTTAGAGATTAAAATTTAGCTGCAATTCCAAAGCTGAAAGTTGCTGGAATAGGTACTGAACCAAAATCAATACCCCGGAGGATTGTACTTTGTCCACCCGCGTTCACCTCGGGATCATATCCTTTATAATCATCCCAGGATATTAGATTTCGACCGCCTAAGCTAATAGTGAAGTCTTTAATCCCTTTGACTTGTCCAAAGTTATAGCTCAAAGAAATTTCCCGCAGCTTCACAAAAGATCCATCATCAACTCTCCATTCCTCTATTTGATAAACACTATTAATATATCCTCTCGGCAGTTCACCTTTATGCTCCTGTTCAGCCACAACACCGTTTCCTACTCCCTGCCTTGTCCTAAAGTCTGCATTAAATACATTCACTCCCTGCACTGCATCAAACTGCACACGTAAATTAAAATTTTTGTACCCCAATTCATTTACGAGCGATCCGGTATAATCCGGATTGGGATCACCTATGATTTTCCGTAAGGTAGTTCCTGTTGGAATTCCATTGGCATCGCGCTGTGTTGTATAAATCAAAGGACTTGTCTGCGTTCCTTTTTCAATTTGCGGAAAGCCAGTCGTGTTTTTGACCTGGTCGCCATTTGCATCCACCGCAAAAAAAGTTCCGTAAAATATACCGATAGGCTGTCCTTCAAGAATCGCGATCGGCGCACCAGCGTTTGTACCGATAAGCGTAAGGGCTTGTCCGATCTTTACTGCCTTATTCCTGTTTCGGTTAAATATTGCAGTTACATCCCAGCGCCAATCTTTGTTTCGCACGGGTGAGAAATTCAACACGAATTCAAAGCCCTTATTTTCCAGCGAACCAAAATTATCCAGCAAACTCGAAAATCCGTTTGTCGGAGCAATCAGCCTGTTAATTAGCAGGTCTTCAACACGTTTTTTATACCAGTTAACCTGTAAGCCCACCCGATTATTTAAAAGGGACAGATCCATTCCGACCTCAAGTTCTTTCTGGCGCTCGGGTTTTACATTCTCATTTGCACGTACCGAGCTCGAAACCAAAGAAACTCTTCCGAGGTAAGAACTTGTGCTGTAGGCATTGAATCGCTGATACGCCCCGATACCTGTAAGATTACCCGATTCCCCGTAAGCAGCCCGAAGTTTGAGCAGGTTCCACCAGGGTAAAGAATTTTGCCAAAATTTTGACTCGGAAATTACATAACTGCCGCTCGCCTTATAATATACCTGGCTACGTTCGTCTTCTCCAAAAACGGACGAGCCATCAACTCGCACTGCGCCGGTGATAAACAACTGGTTCTTAAATTTAAAATTTTGTTGAAGGTATCCTCCGGATATAGATAATTCACTCCTGTCATCGACAGAAGGCAAGGGGGTGCTTGCGCCATTAACAGTCTCAACAAAGGGAGCAAGCCCTCGTCCCTGTAATAATGCGTACCGGTTCTTCTCATACTGTAACGAATATCCAACCTGTGTAGTAGAACCAATCTGAGAAGTAATATCAAACTGGTAAGTACCCGTCAATTCATGATTTATCTGAAAAAAAGTAGCTGTAGCAGTGCTGGCATATCCATTTAGGGTTGGGTCTAGTGTTGCACCACCGCCCCAAAAGGCGGTGCTTACATTATAGGCAAATGGAGGAATATAGGTACTACCATTTTGTGTATAGTTATCAATTCCCAGTGTGTAATCAAACGTTAATCCCTTTAATGGCTTCAGCTTCATCCCTACATTTGCCAGCACTCTGTTGGTTTCCTGCCGTTGTTTAATGTCTTCGATCACCGATACAGGATTTGCTCGCCCCCGTTCCCCTACAGATTTGATATTTCCTAGTGCATCCCGTGTAAAAATGTCGTGAAAGTTACCAATGATAGTCAACGAATTCATCGGAGAGAAAAACGAATTTCCATCTGGCTTTTCATCCGCGGCGCTATTGACATAATTTAGGCCAAGATTAAAAGAAAGTACTTTGTTCAAAGTCTGGTCGATATTTGCCCGGAAACTGTAACGTCGGAAATCTGTATTCTTGACAATACCCTGGTTATAGAAATAAGAACCTGATAAATAGTATTTCGTTTTATCGGTGCCCCCTGAAACAGACACGTTATTATCAGTACCCAGTGCAGTACGGAAAACATAATCCTGGTAATCATAACGGGTAACAGGAGTCGTATTAGTCGGTAACACTGCGGGAGTGCCGAGTGTTGAGATGATATCCTGCGTGAACACGTCGGGCGTGCCTCCGAATTTTGTAGGAGCCATATTTACATCCAGCTTAGATCTGAGTTTACTCACCATCATGGTGCTGTATAAATTGACTACGGGCGCTCCACTTTTTCCTCTTTTGGTGAATACCTGTATTACTCCGGCGTTTGCCCGGGATCCGTAGATAGCCGCCGCGGCTGCTCCATTAAGGACTTCGATCCTTTCAATATCCGCCGGATTGATGTCTACCATCCGGTTTTGACCGATGGTTCCTACGAAGTTGGCTCCATCATAACCGGTCTGCGTATTGGTGACCCTGTTAGTAGCATTGTTGACTATGATGCCATCTACAATGTATAGCGGAT
>DAINQQ010000109.1:0-17863 GCA_036742645.1 Flavitalea sp. | reverse complement strand
TTTCAGTTTTACAACAGCACAATACCATCTTATACGTCAAGAAATCAAAACAACCAATGCAATGTCTGGGTGTTAGACACTGCGCGGGTAATCGAATGGGTTACAATACACAGAAACCACGTGATGTAAACGGCACTTTGCCTGCCGACGGAGATTAACCAACATAGTGAACCTCAGTGTCAACAGGTTTTGTATGTGTGAGTTTGAATTTGTATGCAAACTATGGCCGTACAACATAATATTGAGGAAAAAGGCAAATGAAGTTGCCTGCTTTTATAAATCGTTGCAATTTTTGCGCGGGACTCTGTCTAAATAAAAAGGGAGAAACTTTGACTAAGTTGTTTGTAACTGGGCTGTAAAAAGCCGGATATAGAAATATCCAGCCGACTATCTGCTTTTTGTGAAAGCATTGCATGTTTCATTCCTTTGACCCTTGATTTATATAAGAGAACAAATCACCATAGATCATACCCCTGATTTCTTCCCTTATTTTATCAAGTATATAGTCAAAGTCCACCTGCAAAGTTCGCAGCCACTGCAAAACATTTCCAAAAAATAGAGCCTCATTGCGGTCAATATTTATAAAAATTAGCAAGCTTGTAAATGAAGGGGGTTCCGGTGGTTAAAATTGGGAGGTCCTTCATGTCTCTTTTTTACCACAGGGGAGCATCGAGATTATTCATAGGAGGGACGCAGAGCTATTTTTCTTCTCAAGTTTGAATGATGTGAAGCAGACCATTTCTATTGCCTGTTGTACCACTATTCGGCTTTATCATGCAGGACCATAAGCGCCTGTTCAAAATAACGGTCAGAAGAGTCGCACACATCTCGGACATTAAATGTACCATTCGCTGCTGTTGGTGAAAATAAAAACAAGGGCTATGTGAACGTCCGAGCGGCACCCATAACCTGGCCCTCTTCAGCTCAGTCAAACACGCAAATTTCTTCGTCGCAGAGCAGGTGTTTCAAAACAGGGTCTTTCAAGATTGAAGTATAATCCATCCATCTTCCATCAACCATTATGCGACGGCTTACAAGACGAATACCGTGGCTATAGTCAACATACCAGTTCACATGGCCCGTATAAAGGGGTTGTATCGGTTTGCCGTCAAGTTTATGCCAGCCATAAATGGCTACTCTGTCCCGCTTTGGATATTGACTAAGTTTGAATGTATTAACTACGTCTTTTTTGATACCGGAAATCAATCCACTGAGTCCCCTTCGTTGTCCTTCAATAATTAGATGATGATGCCACATGGTGGGTGTGCTATCACGAAACGCATACATTGGAACGGGTTCGAGCTTTACCGCAGCGGCCCGGTAAATATCGTCCACCATTTTCCGGAACGGTAAAAAGCATTGCAGTGTGTCGGCGATATGCTTTGCTGCCATGGGCGTGAGTGGTATCCTGGCCCAGTCCTGGCTGGTACCAATGCTGAAATAATCGGGCGTAACGTAATAGACAGCTTTGTGGGTCTTACCGCTTGCCGAGTCCCTATATTCGGTTTGAACAGGTTGAAGGTGGAGTAAAAATGGCGGGATGTTGCCTCCTTGAAATTGCGCGATCGCAAAAGAATCACGCTGTTTCCACGACATAGCTGCCGCCTGTTTATAAAAATCGGTTCCAGACAGCGATGAGTGATGGATGTACTGTAGTTTCCTTGCAGGAGTATTGCAAGCCATGGCGGCGGCTGTTCCCCACACCAGGACCCGCTTAATATTTATCAGTTCTATTTTCAAATGCCTTGGCTTGTCTAATACAAATATCTCACCTTGACCTTAGGTAGATTTTAAAGATAGGTATTTATGATGCAGATGTATGGTAAGCTGCTCAATATAAGCGATGCTTTTGCATTAACTGGTCGTTAGGAATGTGAGCTTTCGAATATGAATTCAACCGATGATATGTATTGAGTCCCCGTCTACGCGCGATTGCCCGGTTATAAACAGAATGCGTATCAAATATGGGAAGAAACCTTAATTACAAATATGTATCCCGAAAAGCATTCCGCTTCATTCATCTAAATCCAATGCAGCATTAACGCTTTCATGACGTGAAGTACCAATCTTTCACCCGTCACTCCGCAAACTTCTTTTAATATGTCAGGAGAAAGTTTTCATTGAACAATTCCGCAAATCTCTGGTTATGGTGCGGTTTACACGTCGGTTCGATAAACCCACAATTACTAAAAAAGTCCTGTTTTTAGGCAGGACTTTTAAGTAAGAATTAACCGTCAGATATTGCATTATTAACCATTCGTCATTGAATTTTCTATTGCCCTTTTCAGAATAGCTCTTTTGACAGCTCTTCTTATAATGGCCTTCTTCGCCAGCTTTCTTCTAACTGCCTTTTTTACAACAGCTCTCTTAACAGCTTTCTTGGCGACAGCTCTCTTAACAACTTTCCTTGCAACAGCTCTCTTCACAGCTTTCTTTGCAACACGTCTCCTGACAGCTTTCTTTGCTACAGCTCTCCTGACAGCTTTCTTTGCTACGCCTCTCTTGACAGCTTTTTTTGCGACGGCTCTTTTAACTGCTTTTTTTGCGACAGCTCTTCTTGCATTTGACATTTTTACTGAATTTAATAGTGAGTAAATAAAAGACACGTTTGTAGTGGAACCGAACATCCCTCCAATAGGTCTTTATTACATCCTATACCTTCGCAAAACCCAGACAGTCTTGTTTTTCACACTTTTGGGATTACCAATAGAGAACAACTGTTCTGTCACGCACTTGATGTAAAACTGGAGAAACTTTCATGCAGGAACTTTGGAGCCTTAGGGTACCCGTTAGAGCACAACCCTTCTTCATAATTCGTTTTTGGGTTAGTAATTACGATTGAGCCTTCTAAAGTTAGGAAAAAGTTAGGTAATAACACTTAGAGACCCCATCTAACGGTTATATGAACTCCATTTTACTGTAAAATGGAGAACTCAAAGCACTTGACACTGTTTCGTCCTCTCACACTTGATTATATCTTTATTGAGTTCTGAGTTAAATGTCCGAACATTAGCTGTAAATGTTTTTTTTATGAAACATGGAAGTGAGATATCTCTGAATCTAATTGCATTTGTGAGAATTTTCATTCAGACGCTCTTTACGTCTTTTCTTTTGTATGCCTGTTCGGGACCTTCTCCGGCCGGAGATGCATCAAAAGTAAATGAAACCGCTTCCGTTAAAACGCCTCCTGCAGCGGCAGTTCAAGCTATTCAGAACAAATTCCCGGGTGCCCTTTCATATAAGGAGGGAATTGATTCACTCATAAATCATTTGAAACGATTTGGAATTCAGCCGAACAATATGTTATGGGGACAATCAACGTGTGTAGATGATATAACAAATACAAAAGATAAATTGATGCCCGAGATCAAGGGACCCTTCAACTTCGGCGGTCTGGCCGGGCTTCCTTTCACAGGCATTACGGGTTTGAATGCTTTTGCCCATCATGTGCCGGAAGATGGAACGGCCATATTGTTGGTGGCACCACACATCGGTTATAATGAAAAGGAAGGATGGGGAAAAATCCTGCGCCATGATCAACATCACACCAGCAGTTGTTGTGGTGCGTTAGTTGCCGCGCTCGCAACACTTCAAAAGAGTGAACTAAAACCTCAAATACCTACTCAGGAAGATTATCAGGAAGGCATGATTTTGCAATTCGCTTATGCCCATCGCAGTGAAATTCTTGCTTCTTCAGAGCCAATTCTTTCTTTCACACAATTGACATATCATGAAGCAGTCAGGCAAATGGCATACTATGCCTCGAAGGTAAAAGAAAGGCATTTCAAATATGCAGTTATTGTGGGCGGTGTTATTATCAATACAGATTACATGTTTACAGATTACCTGTGGATTGAAACAGTCTCAATTCTTGATATTCAAAAAAACGTATTCGTCGAAGGAAGAAAATTGTTTCCTGATCCGGAACGTAATTGAATCAAAAGCATCCGGCCAATTGATGACTTAGCGAGATCGATTCAACGGATAATCAATCCCTACGGGATTGATTATGGGTGATGTTGGTTTTCTACCGATATTGAATATCGGTTTTACTCACTGGATTTTTTTTTCTTTTAAGATGTTCTATCGGTATTTCAATCCTTCGAGATGACCAACCAGAATGTAAGAAGATATTTGAACTGCGAATCCCGTAGGGATTCGGTCCTCAAATATTTTCTTATGTTTTTTCGTGGGTCATCCCGTAAAAATGAAATATCGGTAGAAAACACGCCAACAATTGGACAATGGCGTAGCGAGTGCATATCGGTTGATTCAAATGGGTTGTTTCGTATTCTCTTGCCTGAAAAAAAGATATTGAATCCGTACGGGATTCCTTGTTATAGCCTTGGCTGAACAAAACTGCTGGCAGGTAGAAAATCTAACCACTAGCAGCGGCTTTAAAAAAGTCGGGCTTAAGTGCTATCTTCCATTTGCAAAAAAAAACCAAATAATAACGATTGCCTAAACGCACATTGAAGGGTTTCAGTACCTGCAGGATCTTAGCATCTGCAGTCTTAATAATGGCCGGGTCTTTATTGCCTCAAGGTTCGTCGATAACAACTCCAATCAGAAGATATGTTATTCCACTACAAATCAGCACTGACAATTTTTGCTTTATCTTTTCTCAGTTCGATATCAACAGTAGCACAATCCTCCCTGCCGCCGGTTATTGAATGGAAAGGGAAAAGTGAATTATTAATCGCCCGCCCTGACAATCCCTGGATAACACCTGCAGAAAAATCAAATTTTGTAACTACACCAGGTTATAATGAAACAATGAGTTGGTTCAGAAAATTGACCGCAGCTTCACCGCTATTAACCATGGTTTCCATTGGTAAGTCGGTAGAAGGGCGAGACATTTTTATGATTATCGCTTCCGCTGAAAAAACAGTTACTGCTGCAGCTTTAAAAAAATCCGGCAAACCACTGATGCTTGCGCAGGCCGGAATTCATTCTGGCGAAATAGATGGCAAAGATGCAGGGATGATGTTATTGCGTGACATTGCCTTTGGCAAAAAGAAGGATCTGTTAAACAAGGTTAACCTATTGTTTATACCCATCCTGAGCGTCGATGCGCATGAACGTTCTTCACCTTACAACAGGCCCAACCAGCGAGGTCCGCAAAAGATGGGCTGGCGAACCAATGCACAAAATTTAAACCTGAACAGAGATTATGCGAAACTGGATACACGGGAGGTAAGAGCAGTGGTACAGGTAATAAATGAATATGATCCTGTTTTATATATGGATATTCATGTAACAGATGGTGCCGACTACCAATATGACGTCACTTTTGGAGGCCTTGGACAACAAGGCTACTCCCCTGCCATCTCGCATTGGTTGGAAACCATCTATAAACCATCTGCCGACAAAGACTTAACTGCAAATGGGCATATACCGGGGCCATTATTAATTGCATTGAATGATCGCGATTTTTCGAAGGGAAATTTGTTGATCATGGGCGGCCCCAGGTTTTCGGATAGTTATGGTGACCTGCGACATATAGCTTCGATACTGGTAGAAAATCATTCATTAAAACCCTTTAAGCAACGGGTGTTGGGTTCGTATGTTTTATTGGAAAGTACACTGAGACTATTAGCAACGGAAGGGTTATCATTGAAGCAAATGACACAAAGAGACAGGGCTGGCAGACCTTTAAAAATTCCAATGAGCTTCAAAATCCCACAAATGAAAAATGCCGTAAGTTTCGAGACACAATCGAATCTCCAAAATTCCGATTCCGCAGTATCTCCACCTGATACTTTAAAATTTTCAGGAATAGCGTCAAGAATCCTTAAGTCAACAGTAACCAATTCAGATTATATCGAATGGCTCGGCGAACCATTAGCAGAGAAGATTGCGAATTATAAAGCAACCGAACCGCTTGAATGGATCACACGCCCCAAAGGATATTGGATTCCTGCATCCTGTGATGATGTGATTGAAAGAGTGAAATTGCATGGAATTAGAATGGAGATTATAACGCAACCCCGTGAGGTGACAGTGGAAATGTACAGGATCCAGGATGCCAAATTCGAAAATGAGGATCATAAAACATTACCCTTTGAAGGACATATGCAAATGAGTGGTAGTACAAAATCAGAAACCCGCAAACAACTATTCTCTGCCGGCTCGGCGTATATTTCAACTGACCAGCCATTAGGTGATCTTACCATGGTTTTACTTGAGCCCAAATCAAAAGACTCTTATTTCAGCTGGGGATTTTTTCTCCCTATTTTTCAACGTACGGAATATATCGAAGCATATGTTATGGAACCAATGGCAAAAAAGATGTTAGAAGAATCCTCTGCGTTGCGGAAAGAATTTGAGCAAAGGAAAGAACAGGATAAGACATTTGCCAGTGATCCTGATGCCATCCTGGCCTGGTTCTATAGCAAAACAAAATATTATGACGACAGATATTTATTATATCCGGTCGGAAGAGAATTGTAATTCATTTTTCGCAACGCATTCTAACATTAAACAAATAAACTAACTGACCTGCCGCTAACAGATATTGCCACAAGTGCAGATCGCGAGCCTGATGTAAGTCATTTTGGCTTTTGTCACTTGCTGAAATAGTTTAATCATGTATAACAAACAAGCATTATCGATACTGCAAAAATCCCTGGAGAAATTGTCGGAAGGCTTTACCCATCTTCCCCCTTTTGAAAACGAGATTCCAGTTGAGATGGAGGAAATATTATTGCAGGTAGCCGAAAAAATGCAGGATAACTTTCCTTATCATCATCCACTATATGCAGGGCAGATGCTTAAGCCACCGCATGAAATTGCAAGATTGGCATATATACTTGCCATGTGGGTTAATCCCAATAACCACGCATTGGATGGCGGCAAGGCAAGTTCCGTAATGGAAAAGGAATCGGTAGCGGAGATTGCCTCAATGTTTGGATGGAAACAACACCTGGGGCATTTAACAAGCAGCGGCACTTTTGCAAACCTTGAAGCGCTTTGGATAGCAGGTAAGATTCACCACGGTAAAAAAATTGTAGCTTCCGAATTGGCGCACTACACCCACGAAAGAATTTCGCAGGTGCTGGGAATAAAATTCCAGAAAATTCCTTGCAGCAAGAACGGTGAAATGGATGTAAAGAAATTGGAAGCGCAAGTAAAAAAAAGAGCAGTAGGAACGGTCGTTGTTACCATGGGTACAACAGGCATAGGTTCTGTTGATCCTTTACCCGAAATACTGCAACTGCAAAAGAAATATGCTTTCAGAATTCACCTGGATGCAGCTTATGGCGGTTATTTCAAACTCGCCAATAACTTGTCCGAAACGAGTGCAGGAAAATTTGCATTAATGCAGGAAGCAGATAGCATTGTAATAGATCCACATAAACACGGATTGCAACCTTACGGTTGTGGTTGTGTTTTATTCAAAAATCCTGAAGTCGGGATATATTACAAACACGATTCGCCATACACTTATTTCAGCAGCAAAGAATTGCATTTGGGTGAAATTTCATTGGAATGCTCCCGGGCAGGAGCCTCCGCTGTTGGTTTATGGGCTACACAAAAATTATTTCCCCTATTAAAAGCCGGCACGTTTTCGGAAAGGATAAGCAGCAGCCATAATGCAGCCATGCAACTTTATTATAAAATAATTGCCGATAAGAGATTTATTGCCCTGCAGCAACCGGAAATAGATATTGTTATATGGGCACTGAAGAGAAAATCAATCAGTGAAATAAATAAAAGTTCAAAAGAAATTTTTGAAAAAGCGGCTTCAAAAAACCTGCATCTGGCTTTGCTGAATTATCCGGTAGGCCTATTACCGAATCATTGGCGTACAATAAAGAAAGATGAAGAATATGTAACCTGCCTTCGCTCCTGCCTGATGAAACCGGAGCATGAAAAATGGGTTGATGAGATTTGGAAAATAGTTACTGACAGTTTAGAAGAGCATGTTCTTTTAAAAGTATGAAAGAGTATGAGAAAGCGTCGAGGCAAGCGAATTTACGTTTTCAAACAGAGGAGTTGTTTAAACACAGAGGCTTTCAATCCGTAGTATTTCACCTGCGCAGGATCGAATCCATAGGTCTCCGAATCTTCATAGCCTACTGCGGCAATCTTTTTTATTGTGCCCGGGACATCGTTCGCGAGAGGCCCACGTATTGTAAATAACTGCAAGCCCATTTTATAATTAGCAAAAGGAAAATTGCTAAAACCGTGAAGCGACAACAACGATACAGAGGCCAGGGCAGTTGATTGAGATATGAAATCCCTTCGATTAATAAAATGTTGATTACTCATTGGATTGATTGCGGGTTGTAATTTATATGAATTACTGAAGTCTATAAAATGTAAAAACCGCATTCGATTTATCACCGGCTCGGCCTTACCAATCAAATCGAGCTCAATTCGTGCCTCCCTTAGTAATCAGTCAACGTGTGTAACAAGGCTTTGCATTTAGTGACTGGCATGCATGCTATCAAAACTTGTAAAGCACAGGCACTGTAAAGAAAAATAATTGCATGCAACACACTATAAAATCTAAGCGAGCAATTATCTTATCCTGTAGTATCGTTACCTTCAATCGTATCAATAGAGATGTATGAGAAAAACAATTTTGGTAATCGCAATTTGGTTGACTGCTTCGGTTGGCTACACACAGTCGAATCCTTTTCAGAAAAAATTTTCGATCATTGACCGCTATATCGATAGCTTAATGGAAAGCTGGAATATTCCTGGATTGGCTTTGGGCATTGTTTACAAAGACCAGCTTATTTATTCAAAGGGATATGGCTACCGCGATATAGAAAATAAATTACCCGTCGAAAGCAGCACTATTTTTCCTATTGCCTCCAACACCAAACTTTTCACTGCCACTGCGGCTTGCATGCTTGCCGAAGAAGGAAAGATAAATCTTGATAAACCTGTAAGAAATTATCTACCTTCCTTACATTTTAGTAATGACGAATTAGATGCAAGTGTTACCATGCGCGATATGCTTTCTCACCGCACCGGTCTGCCCCGATACGACGGCATTTGGGTGGCTTCTCCTTATACACGAAAGGAAATAATCGACAAAGTTGCGCAAATGAAACCACAGATGCGCTTCCGTGAAGGTTACATTTACAACAACATGATGTTTTCGGCATCTGGCGCCGTCATGGAAAGTATCACCGGCATAAGCTGGGAAGACATTATTCGCAAAAAGCTGTTTCAGCCACTCGGGATGAATGCATCCTGCTTCACAAATGAAGAGATGATGCAATCGCGAAATTTTGCATACGCTTATTTTGAACCCGACAGCAGCCGCAGGCTACAGAAAAGGACCTTCGTTTCACAGAGCACTGCACTTGGTCCAGCCGGCACCATCAAGTCGAATGTTGAAGACATGAGCCACTGGATAATTGCACAACTGAATCGTGGCAAGTACAAAGGCCAACAAATTATACCGGAAGCTGCAATCCGGCAAACACTTATTCCCAACACGATCGCCGATAAGGAAGCCAAATGGAATGAACTTTCGAATTCGCTGTATGCGCTTGGTCGCGTTGTACAAATGTATAAAGGTTATAAGATTACAACGCATACAGGCTCGATTGACGGCTATTATTCGAACCTGACATTTGTTCCTTCCGAAAACATTGCTGTATATATGGTTCATAACAGTATTCCTGGCGGAAGTATCAGGTCGGTTATGGCTTTGCCGGTGATTGACCGGTTATTGAACCTGTCTCTAACTCCCTGGAGTGAGCGATACCTGGAGGAATACCGGAAAAGTAAGATGGAAGAAAAGAAGCGAAAGGATTCAATTAGTGCAACGAAGGTAAAAAATACCGTTCCTTCACATTCCTTAAATGACTATACAGGAAAGTATTTCAATTCCACGTACGAAGACGTGAACATTGAATCACAGGATGGCCAGTTGTGGCTCCTTTTTCGTGGTCAACGGTCATTGTTGCATCACTTCCATTACGACCAGTTCATAACAGATGAAGAAGCAAGCGGAAGACCAGATTTCCGGATAAACTTTCTCACCAATACCAAAGGTGAGATAGACAAAGTCAGCCTGCAGCCATTTGGCGATCCTACAACAGAGTTTGTCAAAACGAGCCGAAAATAAGAATCTCAGGTTGCAACATTGTGCACTTTCTTACGTCGCTTATATTTTACTTTTGATAAAACTGATCCAATGAACGTCTCTAGTTTCGCTCAGAAAACATGCTTGCTACTGGCATGTATCTTACCCTTGTGCCAATTTTCGCTTGCACATAATGGAAAGGTTGCCTATGCGTATCCATTGGGAAAGATCACTATCGATGGCGATTTTTCCGATTGGCCACAAAACGTAGTTAAATACAAAATTGGTACGACGTTATCTGAAACGAAACCCGCCAGCGACGCTGACTTCTCAGGCTTTTTCCAGGTTGGCTATAGCACTGATAACCGGTCACTCTATATTGCATTCACAATCATCGACGACGATTTTATTGAAGATACTTCTGCCAATGTGCGCTTTAACACACAGGATTGTCTGGAGCTTTGTCTTGATGGTCGCCACCTTCCCTTTGGGTCCGGAGTCGCCTCGTTTATGTATAGCCAAAAATTGCGAAACACAAACAATGCGTATTTCGATTCATTTGCAAAGGCAGCGAAATGGGATATTATGCAGGTCGCAGTTAAGCGAAATGGGAATGCGAGATATTACGAGTGGCGAATCAATCTCGGCGAACAGTTCGGCGTGGGTAAGTCGGTGGGCCTCGATGTAAATGTTTTTGACAAGGATACAGATGGGAGTTTCACCATTGGCTCATGGGGCAAGGGTGGTTTCAAATTCCGGATTCCGGGAAATCTGGGCGACGTGTTGCTGTTGCCTGCAAATCAAAAGATGTCGACAATTACGGGCCAGGTAGATTGGGACAGACAGATGACCTCCCCATTGCCCGGAACAGTGAAACTTACAGACGCTCAAACTCCCGCACTTTGGTTAACCACCGAAGTAGACAGCCTGGGCAACTATGCCACGGAGATCCCCGCCGGAAAATATCAAGTGATGTTGCCAGAGGAATTTTTTTTCAGCGGTAATCACCTATATCCCGTTATACCTAAGAAGCCGGTAACGATTATTGCAAAACCAGGACAAAGAGCCGGTGTTGAAAAACTGCTGGTTTCGGGTACACCTGTTCCGGATCTGATACCTGAGAAAGGAATTCTTCATGAGTTCAACCCGACAGTCTCAAAAAAGGTTGATCAGTTTATTGAATCTTATCAAAGTTATTATGGTATTCCAGGTGTGTCATTGGCATTGATCAAAGATGGTAAAGTGGTTTATCACAAAACATATGGCGTTAAAAACACGATCACCCAGGAGAAGGTGGATGCAAATACGCTTTTCGAAGCCGCTTCTATCACCAAGCCGGTGTTTTCGTTTGCCGTCCAGAGATTAGCCGAGCGTGGAATAATCGATCTCGACAAACCACTGTATCTATATCTTCCTTATCCTGACATTGCTTATGATGAAAGATATAAATTGATCACGGCCAGGCATGTGCTCACTCACCGAACCGGGTTTCCAAACTGGCGATGGATGAACCAGGATGGAAAGCTGAACCTGCGATTCACGCCTGGCACGGATTATAACTATTCGGGTGAAGGTTTTGAATACCTAAAAATGGTAGTCGAGAAAATTACAGGTAAAAACGTGGAGCAGGTATTAAAAGAAGAAGTATTGGATGTGATGGGACTTTATCATACTTTCTTCTCCCGGAACGATTCGTTGAAGCAGATGGTAGCAAATGGTCATTATGACAGGCTGCCCAACTACGACGAACTGCCTGCATCTCCCGGTATGGCCTACTCGATGCATACGGAGGCCCTGGTCTTTACGAAATTCATGGTGTACCTGCTTGAGCAAAAAGGTTTGAATACAAAATATTATCACACCATGTTCAGCAAACACTCCGAATATAAATATGATTCGGAGGATGAGAAACCAAGATATCCCGCGTACATGGGTATGAGTCTTGAAATCAGGGAAACACCTTACGGCAAATCATTCGGCCATGGTGGAAACAACGGTGATTTCCTCTGCCAGTTTGAAATGTACAAGGATCTCAAGGCAGGCTATGTGATCTTTACCAATGCGAATACTTCCTATCCGCTTTTAAGAGTAATGCGCCAGTTTTTGGTCGAGGGAAAATAACGTCGGGCTGTTTGACAGCAAGAATCATTTTAGCTGAATTACACGCCTTTTTCAGAGATTACCTGCACGCGGGTCTCTTTGCAAAAACATTTTTGCTTAATTTGAACCCCAACAAAACTCAAGTAAAAGTGAAAACGATTGCAACCCTCCGGGCACTTCTTTTTTCATCTATTCTCATTTCAAGCGCCGTTTTTTCCCAACCTCCAATGGCTAAATTGACCAGCGAAAAGGCTGGATTCGTTCCAGATAAACCTTCTGCCAGCCAGGATCTCGAAATCATCCGGAAGCGGATCATTGATGACCTGATGGAAGCTCCGGTGGACGCACAGAAAATCCAAAAAATTCTTTCGACAATACAGGCAGATGGCAGTTGGCCGGGTATCAATTATAAAGATGTTTCACGTACGGGTTTTCAACATAGTCGCCACCTGGAGAATATGTTTGACCTGGCGAGGGCTTATAAGAAGCCGGGGTCACCATATTTTGGAAAAGAGGAAGCAAAGAAAGCGCTTTCAGCGGCGATGGATTTCTGGATCAAAAATGATTTCATTTGTGAGAATTGGTGGTGGAACGAAATGGGCACGCCCAACTGGTTCGTAAATACAATGCTCATTATGGATAGCGACTTAACTGAAGATCAGAAAAACTATGGTGCTAAGATCGCCTATCGCGCCAATATGCAATCAACCGGTTTCCGTCCTGGCGGCGACCAGATTGTTGTTGCAGGCATGCTTGGCAAACAGGCATTATTGACCAGAAATGATGACACCCTTAACAGAGTGATAGAGCATATGAAGTCTGAAGTTGCTGTTACTACCGGTCGCGGATTGAAACCTGACATGAGTTTTCATCATCGCACCGACAACGTTATATCGACACTGACATACGGTAGCGGTTTTGCGAATTCATTTTCTTACTGGACAGTAAAAACAGCGGGCACAAAGTATGCGCTGCCTGAAGATCAGTTGAAGTTGTTTATCGATTATTACATTGATGGTATTTCAAAGTCAATGGCCTTTGCAAAATACAGAGATATTGGAGCGATGAATCGCGATATGACCAGGAAAGGTGCGATATCCCTTGCAGGCACTGAGATTCCGGAAAACCTGTTACTGAGTTCAAGTTATCGAAAGGATGAACTGAACCAGATTATCATAGTTCGTAAAAATGAAGCAAAACCAAACTTCACCTGGAATCGCTACTACTGGCATTCGCATTATTTGACACATCAGCGTCCCGACTGGCATTCATCAGTGAGAATGCATTCATCACGTGCAAGCAACATGGAGCAACCGCATAATGAAGAAGGAATTCAAATGCATCACTTTGGGGACGGATCCAACTTCATACTGCGGACAGGAAAAGAGTACTTGGATATTTTTCCGGTATGGGACTGGCAGAAAATTCCCGGTACAACGATTATGCAGAAACCGCAGATGCATCATTTTAGGGATGTTGCGAAAAAAGGTCTCAGCGATTTTTCCGGCGGGGTAAGTGATGGCAGGTACAGTGTACTCGGTTTTGATCTTACAAGCGTCCATGATCCGCTGAAAGCAAAGAAAGCATGGTTCTATTTCGATAATGAATATGTATGCCTCGGAACTGGTATCACAACAACTTCCGATTTGCCTGTTGTTACCACGCTCAATCAGTCATTATTGAAAGGAAATGTAATTGTAAAGACGAACAAGCAACAACAAACCCTGCAAAAAGGCAAACACGTGTTAACGTCGGTTTCATGGATTCTGCATGACAGTGTTGGATACCTGTTCCGCAATCCTTCAAGCGTGCAGTTGAATAATACTACTGCTACGGGTTCATGGAGAGCGATCAACCATCAGAGCTGGGCAACTGATGACCCGGTTAACCTCGATGTGTTTTTAGCATGGGTCGATCATGGAAACGCAAAAAACGCATCGTACGAGTACATCGTGATACCCAATGTTTCGGCGAGTTCACTTGATGCTTATAGTAAGAAGCTACCGGTAACGATCATCGCAAATACGCCAGAACTGCAGGCAGTCCGCAATCAACCGCTGGGCGTGACCCAGGCCGTATTTTATTCACCTGGAAAAGTGGCACTTGGAGATGGGATAAGTCTTTCTGCAGAAAATCCCTGTATCGTGATGGTAAAGATGAATGGAAAAAAGATTAGTAAAGTTTCTGTTGTAGATCCTACCCATAAGTTATCCTCTTTGAAATTAACAGTAAATACCAAACTGGAAGGATCCGGGGAGAATTGGAGCATAGCTCAACAGGGAAATAAAGAATCAGTGATGAATGTTAAGCTTCCTACTGCCGGTTATGCAGGACAAACTGTAGTGATGGAAATGAAATAATATTTGTTGATTTTAACTAAGGATTGAGGGAACGACGGCCTGGTAACGACCGTCATCCCTTTTTAATCCCTGATAACCTGCTTTGCCCTTCCTGAGCCTGTCAAACTTTAAGAGTTCCTTCTAAAGAATCATCCAACGTCTTACCCATTAGGGCCCCGGCGGCCATCTTCATAAAGGCGATCGCATTCCCATGCTTGTTATCCCAATAATAACCTTCTTTTACGTCCACTTTAATCACAGCGATACGGGGGTCCTCAGCACCTTCCGTAAACCATGTTTTTAATAATGGTTCCCACAACTCTTTAATCAGTCTTATGTCTTTCGAAATAGTCGCCGTTCCATACAAGCTCAGAAAATCAGAATGCTTTGAACCCTGGAACAGAAGATGTACATGACTGTCATTTTTAATTTCCATGTTCTTATGACTGTCACTTGCACTCAGGAACCAAAGATTTCCTTCCTCATCCATTTTCTGCACCGACATCGGCCTGGTAGTGAGTGGTTGACCTGTCTTGATATTTGTACAAAAGAAACAGGTGTTGCTTTTTCCTGCCAGTTCCTTGATTTTCTTTCCAGCTTCGGTTCCACGAAGATCTTCGCTGCTATCTTCTGGCTGCTCACGATTGATACTATCCATGATATAGAATTTTTCAAACACCGCATAAAAGATCATACCAGCAGCGTCGAGCGGTCAAAATTGTTTAACGTTATACATAAACGGTGTTATGTGTTTTAAACATAGGCCAATGGCCCGCGCCGAACCCTTCTCTGTGCGCTCTGTGCCCCCCTGTGGCTAAAAAAACTTGCACCTGGTACAGTTAGATTAACCACAGAGGCGCGCAGAGGAAGGCAGAAAAATGATAGAAGTGCTAACAAGCTGGACGAAAAGATGATACCATCGTTCAGCACTGCAACAGTGAGCCCCATAAGACTTTACGAGGTCGGAGGCCGTGACGCCAAGACGCCAAGACTCAACTCAGGCTGAGAAATCGCTGGAAGTCGGGCGGACGAATAAATACTGAATCGAACAAAACTTCTGGAGTTAAGTCCTAAATTGACATTGATAAAATTATTTTCCACCTTCGATGATCCTCTAAACGTTGCCAATGAACTATCAACTCCAACAATTCATCATGTATAGCACATGCATTTTTATACTTTGTATTATTATGCTTAGTTGTGATCCTTCTAAAAAGGTAGGCCCTTCAGATCACGCGACTAACATGATAATTACCTCCTCAGGATTAAAATACCAGGTTATCAAAAAAGGCGACGGCAATCCGGCGAAAGTGGGACAAGAAGTGTTGATACACGAGAAAATGAGTTATCCGAATGATTCCTTATTGTTTTCTTCTTATGATTTACAACGCCCTGTTAAGGTTCTCATAGGGGCAAACCAGGCAATAAAAGGAGTTGATGAAGGATTAAGAGGAATAAAAAAAGGAGAAATAAGAAAATTGACAGTTCCTCCCGCGCTAAGTAAAAGAACCGGAGTCCAAACCTTTCCGCACCCGGATTCTACATTGGTCTACGAAATCGAGTTGATCGAAATCCTAACGGGCAGGTAACGAGGTTAGCCCATAAAATCGATTTGGGATCGGTCCATCCTTTCAATGCTCTTTATCAAGACGCATGGTTATGACTTGTGAAATTTGAGTTTCCAAATTCTTAATTCTTTTCTTGGCGTCTTTGCGTGCAATCTTTTCCCTAACGAGCGCCTACACGTTATACGTGGTTCTGGACTCACAGCTCAAACCACCGCCTCCTTATTGTATTTATTCCTGTATTCCAATGGCGACATTCCGGTGATTTTTCTAAATACTTCACGAAACGCTTTGACATCTGAATAGCCAACATCGTACATTACTTCATTAATCGTTTTGCGGGTGGTTTCGAATGCTTTTTTTGCGGATTCTATTTTTACCCTTTGTGAATATTCAACAGGAGTATTTCCGGTTGCTTTTATAAACCTTCTGTCAAAGTTTCGTCTGCCGACAGCAAACCTGGAAGATAAATCTTCAACAGATATTTTTTCGTGCAGTTTACTTTCAATATAGGCTTGTGCCTGTTGAACCATTTCATCCCCGTGCAATTTCTGACCTGTAAATATGGTAAATGCCGACTGGCTTTGCCTGTCCAATTCAATTTGAAAAACTTTCGAACAAAAAATAGCTGTTTGTCTGTCATAATATTTCTCCACCAAATAAATAACCAGATTCAAAAACGAATAACCGCCACCGTTCGTATAAATTCCATTTTCATCAGTGATCAATTTCTCAGGTTGCAAATTGACTTTTGGAAACATAGTTCGGAAAACATCGGCAAAAGCCCAATGCGTCGAGCAGCTTTTTCCGTCTACTAAGCCTGATGATGCAAGCATAAATGCACCGGAGCATATACTTGCTATTTCAGCGCCATCTTTATATTGTTTCTTCATCCAATCAACCACCAGTTTGTTTCCCTTAGTTTCATTGTCATAGTCATGATTCAATGAGGGAATAACAATTAAATTGGTTTTGTTTATCGCTGAAATATTGGTTTGCGGAGTCACGCTGAATAAGCCACTATAGAACTCCTCTTTTTTTGAAACACCTGCCAACTCAATTGTAAACAACTCTTTTTTGCCAGCTTCCTTCCAATAACCATTCGCCCGTTTAAATATTTCATACGCACCGACTATACACGCTACTGTGCTTAAGTTGTCCTGTCCTTCAGGCACTAATATGGTGAGATGTTTCATCTTTATTTTTGATCAAAGATAGAAGTTTACTGTGTCCAAATCAACCCATCAGAAAGTCCATTTAGCCACCTGGCAAAGTAATATTTAGACAATAGCTTTGTTGCTCGCAGAAACCAATTCACTAAAAAAAAATCGAATGAAAAGACTGGAAAATAAAGTTGCTGTTGTTTACGGAAACGGCGCAACCGGATCTGCAATTGCGAAAGCATTTGCCCGGCAAGGCGCAAGGATTTTTTTGACCGGCCGCACGGTGCGGAACCGTTTTTAACATGACAGCAGGAATGGTTTTCTGATAAAACATTTCAAACCATAAATATGAGCAACAAAAACTTTAGTGTCACATTCGTAGTTGACAAAACAGCAAATGCAGTATTCAAAGACATCAACAATGTACCTGGATGGTGGTCAGAAGATTTCAAAGGCAATTCACGAGAGTTAGATGACGAATTTGAGGTTCGTTTTGGAGACGTACATTATTCCAAACAAAAATTAATAGAGGTGATTCCTGGGAAGAAAGTTGTTTGGCTTGTTACAGACAGCTATCTAAATTTTCTGGAAGATAAAACCGAATGGACAGGTACCAGGATCAGTTTTGAAATTCTTGAACAGGGT
>DAINQQ010000108.1:0-18021 GCA_036742645.1 Flavitalea sp. | reverse complement strand
CAAACGGTGAACGCCGGTAGTGGTTTCCTCACTAAGGCCGCGGATATGTTGTACCAGTTCTGAATACTTATCTAATACAATGTTGGTAAGGTCGCCACCGTCATCAAGGATCATATTGAGTGGACGGTCAGCCGCACCAAAAAATAATGTTTGTTCGATACACCAGTCAGCTTCTTCGAGTGTCTGACCTTTCCAGGCATATACACCGATGCCAGCAGCGGCAATCGCGGCAGCTGCATGGTCCTGCGTGGAGAAAATATTACATGAACTCCATTTAACTTCGGCTCCCAGGGCCACAAGGGTTTCAATCAAAACGGCTGTTTGAATAGTCATGTGTAAACAACCGGCGATGCGGGCACCCTTAAGAGGTTGAGTAGGTCCGTATTCGGCTCTGAGGGACATTAATCCCGGCATTTCAGCCTCTGCAAGGCGAATTTCCTTACGACCCCATTCAGCAAGGGATATGTCAGCTACCTTATAGGGTAGGCTAAAATCAATTTGTTTGTTTGCCAAAGTCGACATTGTCTAATTTTTTTGTGTGGGCAAAGGTAAGGTAGTCCGCTATCATATACAAGCTGAAAAGAGGCATATTGAGCACCCCTAATGACATTTGATTGCCACAATGGGAAATGATGGAAATTGTTTGAACTCCTGACCCGGCTTTAGTGCCCTGATTGAACACTGGTTGTGTCACTCACTTGTACGCCTTGTCCGCTACTCAGCCAGGGCATCCACGCAAGTGCAACCGTTTGAACTGTTTGGAATTCTGAATCCGGCTTCGATCAATGCGAACGAAGTTTATTCCTCTTATATTTGTATTTGGCAGCAATTCCTTTTTATGTATACATATGATACTGTATCACAAGCTGTTCAGGGTCTAAAACAACGCGGATATACCATTGACTTCAATATGGAAGCAGACTGCATCGTATGCCATCAAACACCGCTCAGGTTAGAATCTGATGAATTTGAAATCACTGAAGTATACAGGTATGAAGGGAATAGTGATCCGGGTGATGAAGCAGTCGTTTATGCAATCGAGTCAAAACATGGACAAAAAGGTGTGCTCGTAAACGGTTTCGGCGTTTCTTCGGATCCCACCAGCGATGCGATGGTGGCAAAGCTGAACGTAAGACATCTCGAATAGTCGGGAGTCAGATGTACGGAGCCAGTGTCTGCAGTTCGGAATTTCATTTTCAAATTTTCAAATCTTCAAATTTTCAAATTATCCTTTATCATTTCTGCAACAATTTTATCAATAGGAAGGGTTACGCTGTCTTCAGAGAATTCATCCCAGTTAATGAAACGGAATGTTTCTGTTTCTCCTGTTTCTTTATAGACCTTCAGTTGCTGCTCGTCAAAATCAAATAAAGTATCATGTAAAGGAGCCTTGATCGGTTCAATAGCTTTTGCAAAATAATAGATTGATACGATCTGGTGCTCGGGATTAAAGGCACTCATCTGGAAGAAATCAGTTGTGTAGATATGATCGCCAATTTCGACTTCAAGGTCCATCTCTTCTTTGAATTCACGTTTCAGACAATCTCTTGTGCCCTCACCAAATTCAAGCCCCCCACCAGGAAACTTAGTATAATAACTCCCTCGTATGAATTCATCGCTCACAAGAACCTGCTTTTTTTCATTAATCAAAATGCCATATACCCGGATATTGAAGAGATTCATTTTTGTGAGTTGTGATTGTGAGTCGTGATTGTGAGTCTAAGTAAGCGAAACAGCATATAATCGAGTATTCATTTTCAAATCTTCAAACCTCCCTGCCGGCAGGCAGGTCTTCAAATTGATTAAAAGATTTTTTTTCGAAGGAAGAACCACCCAATCACCAGTGAAATCATCAATGAAAGAAATACCGGTATGTAAAACGCATACGGCGACTTGGCATAGGGGATCGGGACATTCATTCCATAGATACTTGCTACCAGCACCGGGAAAGTCAGTACGATTGTTATTACGGATAGACGCTTCAATACTTCGTTCTGGTTATTTGCGATGATGCTGGCAAACGCATCGAGTGTACTGCTAAGGATGTTTGTATAAATATTCGCCATCTCCAGGGCCTGCGAATTATCTACAAGAAGATCATTGAGGAATTCCTTTTCATCTTCGTTGAGGGTCATAAAGTTGGTTCTTTCAATCTTCATCAACAGCAATTCGTTTGAGCGCAATGCCGTCACAAAGTATACAAGGCTTTTTTGTATACGCATCAACTGTAACAACTGTTCATTGCGGTTGGCAGCATATAATTTTTGTTCCAGTACATTCCTGCGCACATTGATCTCTTTTAGAAACTCCATATAAGCCTGGATAATCTTCTCAAATATTTTCAGAACCATCATATTCTTTTTATCGGGATGCCTGTTTTGAAAAGTATTCAGAAATTTCTTGATGGCTCCGTTGTCGAATGAATTGACGGTTACGATCTGGTTATGTGTAAGGATTATACAGATTGGGATCGTGATATAATAAGCATCACTCTCATTGAACGAATTATTTTCCGTGGGTGTTTTTATTACTACCAGCTTCACATTGTCTTCTTCTTCGAACCGGCTGCGTTCATCAATATCAAGTGAATCAGTCAGAAAGTCGAGTGGTATATCCAGCGTTCGGGATAGCTCCAGAAATTCCTCCTGTTTTAAAGGAGGTGATACGTTTACCCACGAACCATTCTCGGCCTTGTCAATGGCAAGAGTCTTGTGATCGATATTTTTAAAGTACTGGATCATAGCCGAACAAATATAGGTCAGTAGGCGCCAAATGCCTGAGGTGCATAAAAAAAGCATTCACGAAGTGAATGCTCCTGTATTTGCCGCCGTTTTGATAATTATTCCTGTCGTATAGCAGTTTCAGTACACAAACTGAATGCAAAAATCACTTCATCTAACATGTATTTTGATTGAGCCGCTGTTACACACAAACGTAGCCGGTCGCCTCCCGGAGGGATAGCAGGGAATATTACCGGGTTCGCGAGGAAGCCCAATTCATACAGCTTTGCGGAAAGTTGAAGCGTTCTTTCTGTATGACCAATGATTACTGGAATGATGGCCGATTCAGAAACTCCTACGTTGTATCCAAGTTTCTTCAAATTTCTTCTGAGATAATCAGCATTATCGAACAATTTTCTAATCCTTTCAGGACCTTCCTTTTCAATGATCTCAACACCTGCCAATGCAGCGGCTGTATTCATGGGCGACATTGCACTGGAAAACACAAATGCAGATGCCGCATGTTGCAGGAAAATAATCGTTTGCTCGGAAGCAGCAACAAATCCGCCTCCCGATGGGACACTTTTCGACAATGCGCTTGTATAAATATCGATATCGTTGGGTGAGATGCCGAAGTGTTCATCCACGCCTCGTCCATTTCTTCCCAAAAGTCCGAACGAATGACTTTCATCCAGGATAATATAGGCGTTGTGTGCTTTCTTTAATTTGACGATTTCCGGCAGGGCGCAAATATCTCCCTCCATCGAATAAATTCCCTCGATTACAATAAACGTCTTTTCAGCATCAGTCGGTTTTTCCAATAAACTTTTCAGATGCTCGGCATTGTTATGTTTAAACTTTTGGAAGGGAACCTGCGCGAGATTCACGGCATCAATAAGACTCCTGTGCGCGAGTTCGTCGATGATAACCCTGTCTTTCTTTTGAACGATACACGAAATGACTGCAAGATTTGCCATATACCCCGATGAACAGGCAAGTGCGGCCGGCTTCCCTTTAAATGCAGCCACTTTTTTTTCAAGCTGCCGATGCAATTGATTGGTTCCGGCGAGCATTCTCGCGCCACCGGTGCCGGTGCCAAAATTTTTAATTGCATTGATCGTAGCTGCTTCAATATATGGATGTCCAACCAGTCCAAGATAATCGTACGAGGATAACATGAACATTGTACGGTTATTTGAAAAAACTTCAGGACCTGATTTTCCTGACATTGTTTGCTGGAAAGAATAAACGCCTCCCGAGATCATTTGATGAATATCCCTGATCCAGCGAAAAGCTGATCTTGATTTTATCATCGCGTCAATTTCCGGCGCATCATCATCGGGCTTGAAGTATCCATGGAAAGGATCCAGTGGTGTAAGATTGTGATTCGCCTTTGTGGCGATTGTGGTTGTGGCAGTCGTTGTGGTAACGGTTGGTAGAGCTGATAGAGTCGGGGCGTTTGGCATAACAGAAAGTTTGGTGTATGATGGTAACAATTTACTTGGCCGGGGCAGGACAACTTTGTTAACATAGGTATAGATATGCCGTACTAAGTGCAATCAAAAAATCTGCGCTGGATATTGAATCAGGAAACGTAAAAGGAAATTTTTGATAGAATAGGTAATACAAAGAACCAGCGTATCCCCCTAATATAGAAATCAGATTTGAATTAAGAAAGTAATATATACAAAAACTCTTACCAGCATGTGAGTGTTAAATAGGTACACACTCACGTTGCTGAATAGATGCAATTTTTTCCCTGTTATATCTACGCTAAACCACTACGTATTTATACCGATATAATCGGATTGAGGAGAAGTTATTTACCCACGCACAGCAAGAATAGGTACATGGCTATGATACGCAAGTTTTTTAGTATGACTTGTTTTAAATAATCCTGTGAGGAAATGATGCTTCTGTGGAATTGTTAGTATAAGATCTACGCCACGATCTGTAGCGAATGAGCCAATCGAATCCTGAAAATCATACATGCGTATGAAATAAAATTCGGGATGATATTCCTGTAACCTTTCTTCCAAAATAACCCTCTGCGCCTTGTATTCTTCAGTGACTTCTACATAATGATCAGTGTCAACATTCACTACCAGTACAGTCGGTTTAAAAATATTCAAAACGGATTTGATAGGAGCGAATGGGATCGTGTTGGTAACATTTTTTAGATCACACGCAAACAGTACTTTGGTGATTGGTTTATATACGGCATCTGGTGGTACAATTATTACGGGACATATTCCAAGACTTACAACATTCAGTGCATTACTTCCCATAAATATCTGTTCAAGGCGCGTGGCGCCTGTGATGCCCATTACGATAAGATCTATTCCATGATGACGCACATATCGATCAATATTATCGGTTAATGAACTGCCTTCTTCAACAACCACTTCCACATTAACATTCGACAGTTCCGCAAGTTCGGCTTTTAGATTATTGAGCGCCGCGTGTAAAACCAAAAAGCGATCATTTTTATCTTCAGTTAAGGGCGAGCTATCTGAGCCAAGCGCGATTTTATCCGTTAGATTGTATAATATAATAGACGCCTCGGGTATTGCATCAGCCATTTGAATTGCGTACCTGGCAGCATTCTTTGCGGTGTCAGAAAAATCTGTTGGAACAATTATGCGTTTCATGCGATGGATATTTTGTGTGAAAGGTACATGAAAACTTTGAACGTGGGTAAGATGAAGCAACGTCCGGTAGCAAAATTTCTTCTTTAATAAAGCTCTACGGAAAATACCATAATTTTAAAACCTTTATACAAATTTCGAAAATTGCTCAAATATGAAAAGGCTCTCTTTGATGGTTTTGTGTTCGCTCGTTATTAATTGTTGTTTTAGTCAATCCCCGGGGGAGATATCACTGATCCCGCAACCTGTGTCAATTGAAAAAAGAAACGGCCAATTCCAGTTGAACGCTTCAACAGGCATTGTGGCGGCCGATAACAATGAGGAAGTTCAAAAAATGATAACCCGGTTTACGGATGCGGCACGTAAGTCCACAGGATACCCATTGCCCGTTCAATCATCCAAAAGCAACCTATCATCAACGATCTCTTTTTCTCTGAATAAAACACAAGACGCGGTTTTAGGAAAAGAGGGTTATACGGTCGATGTATCAGCAACGGCGGTTTCAATACAGGCAAATACGCCTGCCGGCGTTTTTTATGGTATGCAAACGCTTCTCCAGTTATTGCCAGGGGAAATAGACAGCAAGAATACAGTACAGAATATCAGCTGGACAATTCCTGCAGTGAAGATTACAGATTTCCCAAGATTCGGCTGGAGGGGACTGATGTTCGATGTTTCAAGACATTTCTTCACCAAGCAGGACGTGAAAGATTTTGTGGATGAGATGGTAAAGTATAAAATGAATTTGCTGCATATAACTTTATCGAATGACGAAGGATGGCGGATTGAGATCAAGAGCTTACCAAAGCTCACCGAGGTCGGAGCCTGGCGTGTAGAAAGGGTTGGAAGTTTCGGCACATTCCCACCACCTGCGCCCAACGAACCACGGACCTATGGTGGATTTTATACACACGAGGATATTAAAGAACTGGTTCAATATGCACAGGACAGATTTGTAAACATCCTTCCCGAAATAGATGTACCTGGGCATAGCCTGGCAGCAATTGCTTCTTATCCCGAATTATCGTGCACACCCGGAGCAGAAAAATACCACGTAAGTCCAGGTGAAAAAATTATGGACTGGCATAGCAAAGGATTCACCGCTCTTATCGATAATACGCTATGTCCCGCAAATGAAAAAGTCTACACATTTCTTGACAAGGTGTTCACTGAAGTGGCAGCGTTATTTCCGTTCGAGTATATCCACATGGGTGGTGATGAATGTGCCAAAAATTTTTGGGAAAAGAATCCACAGATATTGGCCTTAATGAAGCGTGAGAAACTTAAAGACATGCATGAGGTTCAAAGCTATTTTGTAAAAAGGGTAGAAAAAATCATTGAATCGAAGGGTAAAAAGATGATTGGCTGGGACGAAATACTTGAAGGCGGCCTTGCTCCGAATGCAGCAGTTATGAGTTGGCGTGGTGTGAAGGGAGGAATTGAAGCCGCGAAACTGGGACATGAAGTGGTGATGAGCCCGACAACTTTTGCTTACCTCGATTATATGCAGAGCGACGCCAGCCTCGAACCACCGGTGTATGCCACGCTGCGTTTAAAAACAGCTTATTCTTTTGAGCCGGTCCCGGAAGGCGTGGATCCAAAATATATCAAAGGTGGTCAGGGTAATATATGGACAGAACAGATTTATAACACGAGGCATTTGCAGTACATGGTTTGGCCTCGCGGTCTTGCAATCGCGGAGAGTGTTTGGTCACCTAAAGAAAAAAAGAACTGGAACGATTTTTCAAAAAGGGTGGAGGCCAATTTTGGAAGAATGGATCAGCGGGAGATCAGATACTCAAGAGCAATGTTTGATCCAATCGTCAATGTAAAAAAGGACAGCAAAGGCGGTTTAATACTCGAGTTCTCCAGCGAGGTGGAAGGATTGGATATCCATTATAGTTTTGACAATTCACATCCCGATAATTACTATCCGAAATATTCTGCGCCTGTTGTTTTTCCTAAAGAAGCATCGATGCTTAGGGTGATCACTTACCGTGAGGGTAAACCGATCGGAAGACGAATCAGCCTTCCGATAGAAGAATTAAAGAAGAGGGCAAAATGATTGAATGCGAAAATTAGAGACTGGATACTGAATACCAGATGAAAAGAAACGACTAAAAAATACTTAATAACAAAAGGCTTCAATCATTTTTTCTTAATTCACTTTGATTTGACTTCAACCCGATCCCCTGTCAGTATTTTCGGCGTCTGGTAACCACTTTCTAGTAACCTGTTTCTGATATCCAGAATCTGGAATGCAAAATCTAGAATCCAGAATCTAGAATCCAGTATCAAGCTTTTTTCCACATAGACTGTACAAGTTTTTTGCGGTAAGATGTTTGTGTATAAAACGTGTACAATTAGGAAGCCCCGGATTTTTACCTGCCGTATTTTGTATAGTGATTCTTCTATATTTGCCATTAGCTAAAAAATAGAAACGTGCGTTTAAAGAGTCTAGAAATTAAGGGATTCAAGAGTTTCGCGGATAAGACAGTGCTTCATTTTGATGAGGGTATCACCGGCGTTATTGGCCCGAATGGTTGTGGCAAAAGCAACATCATTGACAGTATCCGCTGGGTGATAGGCGAACAAAAGATTAGCCATCTTCGTAGTGAGAACCTGGAGAGCCTTGTATTTAATGGCTCTAAAACAAGATCCGCGTCGGGACTCGCAGAGGTGAGTCTCACCTTTGAAAATACACGAAACCTGCTTCCAACAGAATTTAATACAGTTACGATTACCCGCAAGTTCTATAAGAGCGGCGAAAGTGAATACCGCCTGAATGACGTGAATTGCCGGCTAAAGGATATTCAGAATCTTTTCATGGATACCGGGATCAGCACCGATTCATATGCGATCATCGAATTGGGAATGGTGGATGAAATTATAAAGGATAAGGAAAACAGCCGGCGGAGAATGCTTGAGCAGGCAGCAGGAATCACTATTTACAAAACCCGAAAGAAAGAAGCAAAGAACAAACTTGATGCTACTGAACAGGATCTTGCCCGTATCGAAGATCTGCTATTCGAAATAAACAATCAGCTGAAGAGTCTTGAAAGTCAGGCAAAGAAAGCAGAAAAATATTTCGAAATAAAAAAAGAATACAGAGAGCTGAGTATAGAACTTGCAAAAGCCGCGCTGGAAGGGTTCAATATAACATACAGGCATTTGAATGAACAATCGGATGCGGAGACCGACAGAAGAATAAAGGTTGAGGCCGAAATAGCACAGGAGGAAGCCCTCATCGAACAGGAGAAAGTCGGCTTTATAGAAAAAGAAAAGGCTCTTCAATCAATGCAGCATGAATTCAATGACCTGTTGCAGACCCTGCGTACTAAGGAGAATGACAGAAATCTCGCTTCCCAGCGCTTAAACTTTCTCAGGGAAAAAGAACATAACCTGCAGGAATTTCTTACAAAAAGCGACGGCCAGTTGAAAGGGCTCGAAGAAAGTATCGTGTTCACTCAGCAGCAGGTAAGTGAGGAACAAGGAAAGCTTGAGGCATTGCAGGAACAGTTGGATACGCAAAAGGAAGACGTCGAGAATA
Source organism: Flavitalea sp. (assembly GCA_036742645.1). Classification (GTDB taxonomy): domain Bacteria; phylum Bacteroidota; class Bacteroidia; order Chitinophagales; family Chitinophagaceae; genus Flavitalea. Next base: position 9,103 of record DAINQQ010000108.1, on the reverse strand, counting down.
AGCGGTCAATCTTCGACGAAAAAAGAGTTCATATCGACAGTCTCCGTAGTGAAAACCTGGCGATTCAGCGAAAGCAGTTCGAGGCTGAAAAAAAAGTAGCTGTTGCCGATACTTCCATTCAGAACCTCCATAATGCTATCGAACAAATTGAAGAAGAAAGGGAACAAAGAAACAGTCAACTAAAACAGGTAGAGGAAGAACGGTCTGTCAAAGAAGAAGAATTGGAAGAAAGGAAAACCGACCTGAGACAATTACAGGAACATCACGAACGCACCAGGGAACAGATATTACAAACACAAGGTGAATTGGAACAGCTTCGTAACCTTCTCAATGAAGAGAATCGAAAACTGGATTCAAAAAAGAATGAGCACGACCTGCTAAAGAGTTTGATTGATTCCATGGAGGGTTATCCTGACAGTGTAAAATTTTTACATAAGAATCCCAATTGGAATCATACCGCACCTATCCTTTCCGACATTATTTACGTGAAAGAAGAATTTCGTGCTGCTGTTGAGAATGTACTGGAGCCTTACCTTAACTATTATATTGTAAATAATTTGCAGGAAGGACTTCAAGCGGTTCGTCTGTTGGATGAAAACAAAAAAGGAAAAGCCAATTTCTTTTTACTGGATAAATTCGTTGAACAACCTGCGACTGAATCTCATCAACCTGATGGTACAATACGCGCGATGGAAGTGATTGAGGTAGACGATCAATACCGGCAGCTTGCCGAGCAGCTTCTTGGAAATGTTTACATCGCGGAAAGTGAAGACGCGCTGGCTAATAGTAACGGGGCAGTGGTGCTGGAAAAGCACGGAAAATACGTGAAGGGAAAATATTCTCTCACCGGTGGAAGTGTAGGCCTGTTCGAAGGTAAAAAAATCGGCCGCGCAAAAAATTTAGAAAAGCTTCGGGAAGAGGTTACCAGTCAGCAGGAAATTGTTTCAAGACTTGGCCCGGAAATTCAGGAGAAACATAATGAAGTGATCGGCTATAATGAGCAGTTGAAAGAAACTGCAATCAAGCAGGCACAGGATGATATTAACCGGCTCACCAACCTCGTATTTTCTCTGCAGAATAAAATGGAAAATCTCCATGGTTCACAGCATTCTTCGCAGAACCGTTTGGAGGAAATGCAACAGAACCTCCAGGAAACAATGGCTTCTATTGAAGGCACACGCAATGAATGGATGGAACTTGTAAGTGGTATTAACGAAATGCGTGAAAAGCTCAAGGCAGGAGAGGTTGAGTATAAAACTGCTGAAAAAGAATATAACGAGGTTCTTGCGGGGTATAATGAGTTTAACCTGCAGGTGGCCAGGCAGCATAGTAAAATAAACGGTCTCAAGCAGGAATCAGAATTTAAGAACAACCAGTTAAACGATCTCACGCACCAGATCGATATCAACGCTTCGCAATTGAAACAAACGGTGGACAATATCAGTGAAAGTAACCAGGCTCTTGCTGACGCCGAAAGCGCGTTGGTGGACCTATTGCGTAGAAAAGAAGAGGAAGAAAGAAAGTTGAACGAAGCAGATCAGGCCTATTATAACCTGCGAAATGAACTGAATGAAAAAGAAAGTGAGTTGCGTCATAAGGTTAAAAATAAGGAGCAGATAGAACATCTCTTAAGTGAAATAAAAGATAAGCTGAATGAATTAAAACTACAGCTTGCGGGAATGAAAGAAAGATTGAGTGTTGAATTCAGGGTCAATCTCGATGACATTATTGACCAGCCACGCACGGGAGATGTCCCTGTAGAAGAGCTTCAGGAGAAGAGCGACAGAATGAAGAAGCGTTTCGAAAATCTTGGTGAAGTAAATCCAACAGCGATCGAAGCATTTACGGAAATGAAGAAGCGCTATGAGTTCATTCTCGAGCAAAAGAATGACCTTGTATCTGCAAAAGAAAGTTTGTTACAAACTATCCAGGAAGTAGAAGCTACCGCGAACCAGCAGTTCCTGGATACATTCAATAAAGTGAGAGATAATTTCCAGAAAGTATTCCAGGCATTGTTTACAGAAGACGATACTGCTGACATGATCCTTGAAAGCCCGGATAACCTGGCTGAAACAGGTATTGAGATCATCGCAAAACCGAAAGGCAAACGGCCTTCTTCTATTACTCAATTAAGTGGTGGAGAAAAGACATTAACAGCAACAGCTCTTCTCTTTGCCATTTACCTTATCAAACCGGCTCCATTTTGTATACTTGATGAGGTGGATGCGCCGCTGGATGATGCCAACGTTGGCAAATTCACAAATATGATTCGCAAGTTTAGTGAAGAAAGCCAATTTATAATTGTGACCCACAATAAAATGACAATGAATGCTGTGGATGTAATCTATGGCGTTACAATGCAGGAACCGGGCGTTAGCAAACTCGTGCCGGTCGATTTCAGGAATTTAAATTAAGGTGGTCAATACGTGTGTGGTTACTGTCTAAACCCGGAAATTACCGGGTTTTTTTTCCTCTATGTCCCTGTATACTATTTCTTTCATGTTCCCGGTGAGCCCCTGATGATACAGTCAACGGGTTCACGAAGAACAAAACGGAAGACCTAAAGCTATTTTCCTCCATATTTATGCCCCGCTGCAGGAGCAGCCATAGTTCCAAGATCGCGGTCGAAAAGATACATTCCGCCTTTATCCTCGCCGATCAGTTTGAGTTTATCCAAAATATTTCGCGCAAGGCTTTCTTCCTCGATCTGTTCGGTAACATACCACTGCAGAAAATTATGGGTCGTATAATCTTTTTCCTGCATGCATAATTCAACCAATGCATTTATCTCATTCGACACTTTTACTTCATGGGAGTGAACGATCTCAAATATTTCCTGGATTGATTGAAAATCTTTTGGCGGACTTTCAAGGCCCGGAACAATTGCATGTCCTCCGCGATCGTTGATATACCGGAACAATTTTAGCATATGCATTCTTTCCTCATCGGAGTGATGGTACAGGAATTGTGCGATACCGTTATAGCCCTTAACCTCGCACCAGGATGCCATGCATAAATAATACATAGAAGAAAATCCTTCGAGGTCAATCTGCCGGTTTAAAGCCGCTTCTATTTTGCTTGAGATCATGACGTATAATTTATCGAACAGTTTAAAAATTCAACACTACAAATGTAATTTCAATAAACGGAAACAGGATGATACGAACAATTATATTATTAGCAGCTTCAAATATTTTTATGACCATTGCATGGTATGGACACCTGAAACAAAAAAACATACCATTGTGGAAAGCGATATTGGTAAGTTGGGGAATCGCATTTTTTGAATACTGTCTGATGATACCTGCTAACAGGGGAGGTTACTTACTGGGAATGAGTGGCTTTCAATTAAAAATGACGCAGGAAGTGATTACACTCCTCGTATTTGCATGCTTCGCAGTGTTCTACTTAAAAGAACCGTTTCACTGGCGCTATCTCGTGAGCTTTGCTTTTTTGATGGGAGCTGTGGTTTTCATGTTCAAAAAATAAGGCTCAGTTTAATGACCCGAAATGATGATTTAGCAATTAGCCCACTTCTGAATGATTAAGGGCATAAACGATATGGCTATGTAATAATTAGCCAACGTGATGAGGAGAATTGCGATGTTGGCAAGTCAAGCAACAGCTCGGGACTTAATAGCGGCTACCAAACCAATTTTACAATCCTGCCATTACTGCCGGCAAGAAAAGTTATATTTCCTTTTTTTGCCTTCTGACAAACATGGAAGCCTTCAATGCTGATCGGCCGCCAGTTCATACCACCATCCTCTGAGATTTCAACACCCGAAGTTCCACAGGTGATCAGGCGCGTTTGGCTAAGATAGATTACACAGCTGCGATAGCCACGTGGTGCTGTAGCAGGAGACAACCAATTGATACCTCCATCTTTTGTAACCAGGCAATTGCGGGCAGAATCTTTATCATTGGTAAAATCTCCACCGACCACGACAAACTGATTTTTGTAGACCGCTATTGAATTGGCTCCCGTAGATTCCTTCCCCTGGACAATTGATAGCGGATGATCGCCATTTTCATCAAACCATCTCGAAGATTTTCCTCCGCTGACGAGTCTGTATTTATTTTTCTTTAAATATTTAATGTTAGTGCCGCTGGAAGCAAAAAACGCTTCACTATCATTCGCTACCCATCTGCGTTGATTCTTATCGCCATTGTACACGGTCCACTTGTCACCGGAATTTTTGGTGTAAGCGAGAAAGAATCTTCCTCCAACCGGATCTCCGACTACGAGGCCGTTCTTTTTATTATAAAAGTCCATCGCATCAAGAAACATTCCTTTAGTGGAATCCGTAAAAACAATTTTCCAATTGACACCGCCGTCAGTTGTCTTTAAGATCTGTGCAGGTTCCGCGATTGCGATGATGATTGCAGTATTCTTGTCGAACGCCTCAATATCCCTGAAATCTCTTTTTTCAAAACCCTTCACAGGTAACCATTGCCAGGTCGTTCCGCCGTCAACACTTTTCCCAACGATACCATTACTCCCACTAACCCAAACAATCATATCGTCCACAACACTCAATCCCCTGATTGAAGTCTTGGTGCCGCTGGTAAGCTGTTCTAATTTTTGTGCATTTGATGGGGCAAGAACAGTTAACGCTAATATTAAAAGTGTATATCGCATGTTTATCGCTTAAAAATTCTTTTCGAGGTTCGACCTTAGCTCTTCCAGACTCACCAACCCGGTTTTGCGCCAAACCTCTTTACTGTTTTTGTAGAGGATGAAGGTTGGAAGGTCGTTCACACCCAACAGCTGCATGATATCGGTTTGAGTGCCCGCATCGATTTTACGCAAGACAAATTTTCCCTGCAGTTCACTTCGAAGTTGCTCGAGAACTGGTTCCATCTTTTTGCAGGGAGGACACCATTTTGCTCCGAAGTCGACCAGCACCACTGAGGCCGTGTCGATGATTGATTGGTACTCATGTTTCGTGAGCTGCCTCGTTAGTGTTTCCGTTTCGAGAGGATTTTTATTTTTTTTCCAGCCGATGATCCCATTTTGCAATTCGAAAACCTGTTGAAACCCGTTAGCTCGCAACCATTTTGCCGCGTTGCTGCTTCGAACACCACTTCCACAATAAACGTACAATGGTTTTGTCTTATCGAGGTATTGTACCCGTTGCTGGAACTGTTCCTGGCTCGTCCAGTCGGCCAGGAATGAATGCTGAATATGGCCTGCGCTGTATTCCTGGGCGGTTCGAACATCTAACAGTTGAATACCCGCACGCTTAATCTGCTGGTGGAATTCCGCTGCAGATAAAACAGGCTTTTCCTGACCTGAAGTGGCGGCAATAAAGAATAGAGAAATTGACAGTGCTAACCAGCGCCTCTTGTTCATTCCGATAAATTTTTTGCAAATGTAAACAAACGGCCGCAAGGCACAGGAATGGCCAAAATTTTAAAAGCCTCTGCTAGTTTGTAGCAAAGGCTCTTAATTTTTTTCTTCAGTCGACCAACCAATGGAATTTTGTTTTCGTCGGTATCGGATTTTATTCCCTTTCTGGTTTTTCAGGATATTCGACTGGGTTTTCTAGTGACATTGGATCGGTTTTTCTAGTAACAATGGACTCGGTTTTTCATCTGAACATTTGGATAGTACGGGTCTTTCAAGGATATAATCTCTTTTAGGATAAGGCTTAGTGGCTAAGATAGTCAGTAACAACCTCGGCCTTTCATAGTATTGGTATTGGAATTGGATATTATCAAAGAACAATACAAATATATCAGCCCGGGGTCACGGTTCATAGAGCAGTTCTGCCCAATTCTAATGCTGCACAGAATACGCAATTGATAGTAGAACAGGTAATGCAACAGGGTTAAATACGATTAACAAAATCGTATTTAACCCTGTTGTGTACGCCGCATTTACCAAAAACATTTAAGGGAAAATACACGTAAACACTTAGCTGGTGTCTAAAAGGGATTAAAAGCCCTTCTTGCCCGACTTTAACTTTGGCAGGATGAAATTATCCAGGGCGCTTTTTTCAGCTATCACTTTTTCGATGTCATCCGCTTTGCGCGGAGCGGCGATGGATAACAACTCGTAATCTTTTTCTTTGATTAGCAAATCATCCTCAATTCGCACCGATATACCCCACCATTTTTTATCGCACGGGCTGTTATCAGGGATGTAAATTCCCGGTTCGATAGTGATCACCATTCCTTTCTTCAATTTTGAAGAAGTGTTCCGGTCATGTACATCCAAACCGATGTGATGACCCAGGCTATGAGGATAGTATTTGTTGGCCTCCTCCTTTGTTGCGGCAATTCCTAATTTGACAAGCCCTTCAGTCACTACGTCGCGTGCTACTTTATTCAGTTCCTGCCACGATGTGCCTTCCTTGCATTTTTTGAAAGCGACCTCCTGCGCCTCGTATACTATGTTATAAATTAGCCGTTGTTCATTGGAAAATTTACCGTTAGCAGGAATCGTTCTCGTAACATCTGCAGTATAGCCATGATACTCGGCGCCAACATCCATTAATATCAGTTGGTTCCCGACCCGCGTTTTACTATTTTCAATATAATGTAGTACGCAGCCGTTATTGCCGGCACCAACGATTGATGGGTATCCAACATACTCTGCTCCGTATTTCTTATGAACATACTCGTGTAATCCCTGGACCTCGCCCTCAGACATATCCGCTCTAACAGCCTTCATAACCTCCAGTTGTCCGATGCACGAAATTTCAATCGCTTTTCGCAGCAGATCCATCTCTTCCTCCGTTTTGATCTCCCTGAGTGCACCCGTGATCTGGTAATACATTTGGGTGTTATACCGCCTGTCATGAAGGTAGTCCGCCGGAATCTTTGCTTTCTCACGGAATTGTTGCATCAGATCGAAAAGATCAGCCGTGTCTGATTTATCATCGGCGACATCGTCGGCAAATGGCGCGAAAATTACGGAATCGAATTTGGTAAGATCGATATTAAAACCTCTAAACTCGTCGCCGTTATACGCATTCTTAATTCCAAGACTTGTTTTCACACCTTCATTTCCGAGTCGTCTGCCGGTCCATTGTTCAGCGCTGGAATCTCTTTTTTGTACAAAGAACAATTCGTTGACCTTGCTGCCATCCGGTCCCGCCTGGGGGTCTTTGAAGAGCAATAAAAGTGAGTGCGGTTCCTTATAACCGGTGAGATAATACAAATCCGGGTTTTGATGATACAAATATTCAACATCATTCGAAAACGTACGGGTTGGAAAAGCAAATACAGCCATTACCGAGTTAGGAGGCATCCGGTTTCTTACTGAATCACGTCGGGCTGTATGGAATTCTTTCCTTAGGTAATCCTGCGGCAGGTCCACCGCCTGCGCAAACAACGATTGAGACAAATAGACATACGAAATAACTACAACTAAGAGAATCGATTTCATGTGTGATATTTTGGAATACGGGGCTAATATAGAGAATGTTTCAAATGGGTATGGTTAAAGTTATTTAAATGGTTGAGGACTCAGGTTTAAAGTTTGGGGTTTGTTGGTTGTGGTTGAAGGCATAAGGGTTGATATTTTCGCGGCAAGCTTTATTAACCACAAGTAGTTTTAATTTTCCAATCGTATTTTATGCAAAAAGCCTAAAAAGTACTATTACTGAATAAAAATCAGGCTGACAATATAATAGGGTTTTTAAGCGATTTGTATGGGATTAACCCTTATCACGTGAAAGATCAAGTCTATAGAATTGTAACCATTCTCGCCACTATAGCGTACTTCGTTCCGGTAATGATTGTGGTGTTCAAAAAGCTCTGGAAGGACATGTATTTCCTTTACCTGGGGATATACTGGCTTGTTGGGGCGATGGCAAATACTGTAACGAATATCCCCGGAATTAGTTCGAGGTCCCTTGAGTTAGTCACCGTGTTATACAATATGATTGATATACCCTTTATACTGTGGATTCTGTGGTATACTTCTTTCTCTTCTTCCCTGGCGAAAATGCTGCGATATATTATTCTTGGATATATTATCATAGAGATCATTCTCGTCTTAACGCTGGGAGTGAATTATGACGCGATTAAATATATAATAGGAGCGGGAGTACTCGTAGTACTTATCACCCTCATCTGGGAAATAACAATATATCTCCAAAGGATTGAACATAGTAACCGGGAGAAAGCGATGCTTTTTATTTATGCGGCATTGTTATTTGAGTACGGAAGCTATACAATCGTTTATATATTCGACTATTTCATCGTACCCGCAGATGTCGTGGATAAACTACTGATCTATTACATCTCTACATTGATTGCGATTGTGATCGCATCTTTTGGATTTTTATTGAAAAAGACAAAAAAATCGCTGGCGCTCCAATAATACCGCACTACCAGGACTATTTCACAATCTTGCGCTGCTGATGTACTGAAGTTTGTGTGTGGTTTCGCAAGGAATCACATCAACACCGGGTTGCATTGATTGCGTATGAATCGGTACGTTATTTTGTACGTGCCCGGTGCCCGTGCGGCTATTTTCCTGAAAACATCATGAATGCTAAATCTAAGGAGACTCCGCATTAAGAGAGAAGAATAGAAAACGCATATGTTAGAAGGAATCAAAACATTACAGCGGTTTACATCCACCCTGACTGGGTCTGTGATTAGAAAATTGCCGACGATAAGGGAAGTATCGAAATTTGGTAGGGAATACTAACGAAGGCCTACCGGAGATCGATTAATGCGTAAGCTTTTTCGCTAACATAAGGCCCGCCAGGGTACCTGGCAGAATAATCCAGGTTTATCCAGTAGTTGCCATTTTGTTCATGGTAGTATATATTTCCAATTGCTTCTTTACCGAAAAGAAGAATAATTGCAGACTGCAGCAATTCAAAAGCTTTTTCATCTCCAGCCAACAGTTCCGGATATAAATGACCTTCGGTTAGTACCATTCTGCAGTGAGCACCAATAGCCTTCAGAGCAGAAACCATGAGGATAGTGTGATCATCACAATCTCCACCCATGCCATTCTGAATTGTTTCCTTTGCTGTGGCAAAATATTCGTCACGCTCTGAATCAGGCACGTACTTAAAATTACTGTTGATGTACTTGAAAAGTGACAGAACTCTAACCAATGGACCGTACTTGGTAT
>DAINQQ010000107.1:0-18062 GCA_036742645.1 Flavitalea sp. | reverse complement strand
CTGCAAGTACATTGCCAGTTGATCCCTTTGTCAATTGATCACCTTTAATCGAACTGATAAAGCTTCCCAATTGTTTACGGGTTGTACCGGCAGAAGTACCTGTAACCACAATTTCCTCTAATCCTAAGGCATCTTCACTCAGCTGTGCGCTAATCGAGTAGCTGGAAGCGTTACCAACCTTGAATGCAACTTCCTTGTAAGCAAAACCAATACCTGAAAAGTCAAGATAATAATCACCCGGTTTCAAATCAGCCCTAATGGAATAATTTCCGGCGGCATCAGTAGATCCACCGAAAGAGGTGTTGCGAATAACAATGGAAATTCCTGACAATCCATCTCCGCCCGGGTCAGTAACTTTTCCGGACACAGTTACCTGCGCGAATGTGGATGCAGTAAGCAAACTGCATATCACAAAAGCAATCAATTTAATTTTTAGTAGGTGTATGGGTTTAAACAGTTGCATATCGCAGTTTTAATGGTTAAATATTTAAAGTCGAAGAGAACATTCTGTTACACGTTCCAGTTAGTTTACTTTCCGGTCCTGAAAAGGTTGCGATAAACATCCACAACTCCTTTCAGCATTTACAACTCCTTTCAACATTAGAGAAACCAATTTTGGAATCGCGAGGTACAGAGTGGCGCGAAGTTGCCGTAACAAGAAACTAATTTAAACTAAATCAGCAGAAACCTGCAAATATTTTAGATTTCCGGCAAATTCTTGCAGACTTGTAAGACAACCACTCCCAGCCAAAATGCTGCTTGCCTCATCAATTAAACCCAAACGGAGATGAGTGGTGAGTGATGAGCATTCAGTGGTGCGTTGTGAGGGCGGAGAAGATTATACCCGGACAAAAAAAATCTCCCGGGAAATACCGGGAGATCTTCAATATTATACTCGCTGCGTTTCTAGGCATGTGTGACGCTCATTGACTTCTGTACCTTCTTCCGTTCGTCTTCATTTAATATCACTTTCCGCATCCGGACATTTTTTGGTGTGACCTCTATACATTCGTCTTGCTGTATGTATTCCATACATTCTTCGAGTGTCATCAAAGTTTTCGGAGCGATGCGCGAAGCATCATCCGTTCCGCTGGCGCGGTGATTGGTCAATTTTTTTGCTTCGGTAGCATTTACAACAAGGTCTCCTGGTTTGATATGTTCGGCAATGATCTGGCCTGTATACACGTCTTCACCCGGATCTACAAAGAAAGTGCCGCGGTCTTGTAATTTGTCGATAGAATACCCTGTGGTACGCTCCTGGTTTTTGGAAATAAGAACTCCGTTGCTGCGACCGGGAATAGCGCCCTTCCATGGTTTGTATTCTAAAAAGCGGTGGGCCATCACAGCTTCGCCGGCTGTATTTGTTAGCATGTTCGAACGGAGACCAATCAATCCGCGGGAAGGTATCTCGAACTCAAGGTGCTGCATTTCCCCTTTTTTCTGTGTGACAAGGTCAATCACCTTACCACTAAAATCTTGCGGTACATCTACCACGAGGATTTCATAAGGCTCATGCTTCTTTCCATTGATCTCCTTAACCAGAACTGTTGGCTGGCCCACTGTTAATTCAAACCCCTCGCGACGCATGGTCTCTACTAGAATTCCCAGGTGCAAAATACCTCTTCCATATACCAAAAAACTATCGGCACTATCTGTGTCTTCTACTCTCAACGCGAGATTCTTTTCTGTTTCCTTCATCAACCGGTCGCGCAAATGTCTTGATGTCACAAATTTCCCATCCTTACCAAAGAATGGAGAATTGTTGATGCTGAATAGCATGCTCATTGTGGGTTCATCCACGCTGATGACGGGCAATGCTTCAGGATTTTCAATATCAGCGATCGTATCACCGATATTGAAGTCTTCCAATCCAACAACCGCACAAATATCTCCTGCTAACACTTCGATGGCTTTCTTCTTGCCCATGCCTTCAAAAGTGTATAGTTCCTTTACTTTCGATTTTTTGATCGATCCATTCGCCTGTATAAGTGCGATGGGTTGCCCTTCTTTTATTGACCCACGAGCGACCTTGCCCACGGCGATTCTTCCCAGGAACGACGAATAATCCAGGGACGTGATCTGCATTTGTAAAGTGCCTTCATCTACTTTCGGTTCTGGAACATATTGGAGGATTGCATCAAGTAACGGTGTAATATTTTCAGTAGGTTCAAGGCTTGTGTTCATCCAGCCCTGTTTTGAAGAACCGTAAATCGTCGGAAAATCCAACTGTTCTTCTGTAGCATCGAGGTTAAAAAACAGTTCAAATATCGCATCGTGTACTTCGTCGGGACGACAATTCGGTTTGTCAACCTTATTGATAACGACAATTGGTTTCAAGTGAAGCTGAAGTGCTTTTTGAAGCACAAAGCGTGTTTGCGGCATAGGGCCCTCAAAAGCGTCTACCAATAGCAGCACGCCGTCCGCCATTTTCAGCACACGTTCAACCTCTCCGCCAAAATCAGAGTGACCAGGTGTATCGATAACATTGATCTTAACATCTTTGTATTGTACAGAAGCATTCTTACTAAATATTGTGATACCGCGTTCCTTTTCAAGGTCATTGCTATCCATGATCAACTCCCCTGTTTCCTGGTTATCACGAAACACTTTTGTAGCATGCAGGATTTTATCTACAAGGGTAGTTTTTCCGTGATCGACGTGGGCGATGATGGCGATGTTTCTAATGTCCATGTATTATTTGCTTTTCACTTTATGAGTACGGTTGTCGTCCACTGTCGGCGGACGACCGTTGACCGAAAGCATTATTGTTCAAACTCACTTTAACCTGTTCACGGTTGACGATCGCCGGTGGTCAGTCGGCGGTCGACGTTCATAACGCTTTTCGGGCCGCAAAAGTACGTTAAATCAACGGGTGGGCAAGGGAAAGAAGGAAACTTATTATTTAATTAAATTAAACTCTTATGTATATTTTCCTTTTGTCAAGCCACCATCCTACCAACCAACAGGTTAACATGAAAGCAAGTGCAAAAAGTAACGAACCGGTTTTACCACCGAGATGTCCGAAAGTATCTTCATATATGGCTTGAAACCAACTTTTACCAGAGCCAGTTCTCATAGTGTATAACAGGATAGCCAGTACCTCCGACAGCAAATAGATAAACAACGGGTTCTTCCCGAATACCTCAAAAAAATGAGACCACTTCGTTTTGTGCATGAAGTCGACTACATACACGATGCCTGCTATGATTATACAATCCAATCCTACTGTAAGAACAACAAATGAACTGGTCCATAATTTTTTGTTGATAGGAAACATCAGGTGCCAGAAGTACGCTATAGTAAACAATGTGAATCCGGCAAGCAGGAGTTTCGTTAGGGCCTCATATGTTTTTCCCTTCCGCTGAAGAAAACTTCCAACCATTGCACCCCCAATTACATTTGCAATTGCCGGCAAAGTGCTTAACAATCCTTCCGGGTCAAATGCAATTCCTTCTCCATGGTACAAATGGCTTTCACCCATTAGTCCTTTGTCAACTTTTAATGCAGCATTGCCTGTTAGACTTAAAGGATCCGGATCGCTTCCGAGGAAATACATCAAAGGCCAATACGCCAACAAAATGATGACTGAAATAATGGAACTTGTACGCAACTTTAAATAATAAAGCATCAATGCTGCGATGCAATAACACAATGCAATTCGTTGCAACACTCCCAGGATTCTCGTCTCTCCGAAAGGCTTGAAATGCCAAACGCCAGATCCGTCTGGTTCGAAAAACGGAAACCAGTAGAGCAGATAGCCTAATAAAAATATCAACGCAGTGCGTTTGAAAATCTTAAACAAAACCTGCGACTGACTCAAAGAATTCCACTTTAACATCACAAAACTTAACGCATTGCCTACCGCAAACAAAAACGATGGGAACACAAGATCTGTTGGAGTAAAGCCATGCCATTGTGCGTGTAGTAAGGGCGAAAAAGTTGTTGCATAATTGCCGGGAGTATTCACAATGATCATAAAACAAATGGTCATACCACGGAATATATCGAGTCCCAGAAATCGCTCTGAAAGGGGCATAAGCAGTGAGTTGAAAAATGAAAATAGAATAAATCTGTGATAGGCTTTTTTCGGTTAGAAGAACTTTCGCACGAGGCGGATGATAATTGTGACTAGAATGCTGATAATGATCATTGTGGTGATTGGAAAATAAAACCGGAAATTCTCCTTTTCAACCCGTATGTCGCCCGGCAGGCGACCAATCCAGTGGAGCTTGTCGTGAAAGAAATATATTAAGGCTCCTATTAGAACCACCCCAAGCCCAATCAATAGTATATATTTTCCTGTTTCCTGATTCATATCCTCTCTGTTATTGTTATGGTTAAGAAAAGCGATTAATTTCATACTAAACAAATAGTATGCGAAAAGGGAAATGGCTAATACTTATTCTCCTTCTCCTGGTCTTTGGTTACCTTTTGGGACCTAAACCGGACTCTTCAGAATTTCCGACTAACCTTCCATACGTTCCGGGTGATAACGCCAGCCTCTCGCAATATATAGCGAATAAAGAATCAACCCACAACATTCGTCCCGACAATCATGCCCGCATTATTTGGGAAAATGATTCAGCCAAACAAAAGACTGCATACTCCATCGTATATCTGCATGGTTTTTCGGCATCACAGGCAGAGGGGGAACCCACTCACAGAGATATTGCAAAAAAGTTTGGATGTAATCTGTACCTGTCCCGGCTAGCCGAGCACGGCATTGATACAACCGAACCTATGCAAAAATTAACGGTCGAGAAATACTGGGAATCGGTCAAAGAAGCGCTTGCTATTGGTAAACAAATCGGAAATAAGGTCATTTTAATGGGAACATCGACCGGAGGTTCTCTCGCATTGAAACTGGCCGCGGAATACAAAGATGTCCATGCGCTGGTTCTACTATCTCCAAATATCGAGATCAACGATTCAAATGCATGGATACTGAACAATCCATGGGGCTTACAGGTAGCCAGGCTTATTTTGGGATCGGAATATATAGAGTCGAAAGATAAGAGGCCTGTATACCAACAATACTGGAGTGGAAAATATCGGATCGAAGCGGCCGTTGCATTACAGGAATTGTTGGAAACTACGATGACAGAAGAAACTTTTCAAAGAGTGACACAGCCGGTCCTGATGTTGTACTACTATAAGGATGAAATCAACCAGGACAGTACTGTAAGAGTTTCTGCGATGAAAGAGATGTTCCGAAAATTGGGAACGCCGGCAGACAAAAAGCGATCTGTCGCCATGCCGAATACCGGTAATCATGTCATTGCTTCTTATATAAAATCGAATGACGTAGAAGGCGTGGAAAATGAAATCGAAGACTTTTTCAATAATGTTTTGAAAATTTCACCAATACAATAACAGCCCTTTTAGTTTTCCTGATTTATCTTACCACATAAAGCTTGTTATATGATACGCTCCAGGATAGCCGGCATTGGGATGTATGTGCCAAAGAACGTGATCTCCAACAATGACCTTTTGAAATACATGGATACCAGTGACGAATGGATCCAGGAAAGAACTGGTATCAAAGAGCGACGTTTCGCTGACCGTACCGGGGAAACGACAACGACAATGGGCATTGAAGCCGCGAAGATTGCCATCGAAAGAGCCGGCACCACGGCGCAGGAGATTGACTTTATAGTTTTTGCCACGTTAAGTCCGGACTATTATTTTCCAGGATGCGGTGTATTGGTTCAGCGTGCGATGAAAATGAAAGAAATTGGCGCTCTTGATGTTCGCAATCAATGCAGCGGTTTCATCTATGCATTGAGTGTAGCCGATCAGTTTATAAGAACGGGAACTTATAAAAATGTTCTTGTAATAGGCAGCGAAAAACATTCGTTTGGCCTGGACCTAACTACGCGGGGAAGGAATATCAGTGTGATTTTTGGAGATGGTGCGGGAGCGGTAGTACTGCAACCATCAGAAAAAGGTCATGGAATTTTAAGCACACATTTACATAGTGATGGAGAGAGTGCGGAAACATTAGCTATGTATAATCCAGGTACACATGCCAATCACTGGACAGAAAAAAAACTCGCCGACTTCAACGATGCAGACATGGCGGATATGTTTATGAGTCATTCGATGGTTGAAAAGGCCCAGAATTTTCCAAATATGGATGGACCTGCGGTATTCAAAAAAGCCACTGTCAAATTTCCAGAGGTAATTACTGAAGCTTTGGAGGCGAACGGTTACCAGGCTAAGGACTTGTCCATGCTTATCCCGCATCAGGCCAATCTTCGTATCAGTCAGTTTGTACAACAAAAAATGGGACTTCGTGAAGAGCAGGTCTACAACAACATTCAGCGGTATGGAAACACTACCGCTGCCTCTGTACCGATCGCCTTATGTGAAGCGTGGCAGGAGGGCAAAATAAAAGACGGTGATCTCGTATGCCTGGCGGCGTTTGGAAGTGGCTTTACGTGGGCAAGTGCCCTGATCAAGTGGTAAGTTATATATTGCAGAATGCTTCGCAAGATTATCTATCTCGTCAATCCAATCTCCGGAACAAAAGAAAAATCTTCTCTCAAAGAGGTCATCAGTAAAAGGACATCCGAACAGAAAATCCCATTTGAAATTCTTCCCACTTCAAAAACCGGAGACTACAAACACCTCCGAAACAAGATCAAGGAGGAAAATATCACTGACATCGTTACCTGTGGTGGAGACGGAACAATCAGCGCGGTAGCGGCCGCCTTAATGGATATGGATCTACGTTTTGGAATCATACCGATGGGCTCAGGAAATGGTCTTGCCTTAACTGCTAAGATCCCCGTATCGCCGTCAAAAGCTCTGGATATAATCTTTCAGGGAAAGGCCTCCAGAGTTGATGGATTTTACATCAATGAAAAATTTTCCTGCATGCTCTGTGGAATTGGTTTCGATGCGCAGGTAGCGCATGATTTCGCAAAGGAAAAGAAAAGAGGACTACAAACGTATATGAAGATTTCGGCAATTAACTTTTTCAAAGCGACGCCGTATTCATTTGGGATCGAATCAAAAGAAAAAAGTTTTGAAACACAGGCCTTCTTTATCAGCGTCGCTAACAGCAATCAGTTTGGAAACAATTTTACAATAGCACCGCAGGCTAGTTTGAAGGACGGTTTGATGGACGTTGTGATTGTCAAAAAGATGAATAAGTTCATGCTTCCTTTTTCAATCCTTGGACAGATCACAGGGATCAATGCTCTTCAACAACTCGACGACCATATAAACAGAAGGAATATTATTTATTTCCAGGCGAAGAGCCTGACTATTTATAACATAAGCAACGCACCTTTGCATATAGACGGAG
This sequence comes from Flavitalea sp., assembly GCA_036742645.1. Taxonomy (GTDB): domain Bacteria; phylum Bacteroidota; class Bacteroidia; order Chitinophagales; family Chitinophagaceae; genus Flavitalea. The sequence goes on along the minus strand of DAINQQ010000107.1, from coordinate 10,750 downwards.
ATCCCGTACCAACTTCTTCCTCGTTTAACATCCGAATCAAGCCTAAGGCTTTCCGGCTATTACAGCCTTTGTAGACAGGTTTGATATTTGAACAAATTGTTTAAATGCACGCGTATTATTTTCATTATCCAACGCACTTGCAATATTATATTTCTCTCTCTTCGTAAGATGAAAGTTCAGCGCGGCGCCGGCGTCCTCTTTTTTGGGAACATACTGAAAAGATATTTTATGAAGCTTCTCTCCCATGATACTTTGAGACAGGCTGAGGAGATCATTTTGGTTATATTCCTGCATTTTATACCAGTTATACTGCAGCAATAAAAATGGTTTTGTAAAAAGCTCACTAAATTCCTCTGATTTGTAAGGATTGTCCCAGCCCCCTGTCTTACGATCACGAATTTGTAACAACACAACACCGCTTGTATTCTCTTTGATCCATTCCCTGAATACATGTATAAAACGAACAGCAGATTCCTGGCCATAATTATCCCGCAGGCCTGCATCCATCACGTCGATCACAGGACTTGTAGGCAGCCATACATTCGGTAATACATAAGGGAAGGTTGCATTCATGCGCAATGCGGTAAGAATTCTTAGATTCATAGGATCCTGTTTTGCAAACAAGCGCTGATAATCTACTCCGTCTGTATCCATCGACGTTATATTCGCTGTATCATGAAGCGGCTTCATTAAAAAGCTCACGGGCTGCGTACTAATGATCATTTTTCTTCCATCACTCGTAATCACCGAATTGTAAAAAATCAATGGGATTCTTGCATTCTTCTCATCATCAACATAATCCCTCAGCTGCCTATTTAAAAAGCCGCGTGTATTATCACTGAGTCTTTGCTCAAAGGCATAGCCCCTGTCTTTTATATAGCTATAATCGCCCACTCTGAATTTCTGGGCCGGTGAAGCGAGGTCACGCGCGACAAAAGACGTAAATAATGAGTTGAGAAGATCCTGCGAAATATCTTCTACGTATTTTTTGTTGAGGGGATTGACTCCTTCCGCTTTTCTTCTTGTAAGTTCCCTGTAGTAGCTTGCTCCAAGCATGCCGCCGGAAGCCCCTGTGATCATAAAGGTTCTGTCCATTAGTTTTCCTCCACTAAGGCTGTCGAGACGCTGCAAAACGTTCATCGTGAAATTTGCGCTTCTGTTTCCACCACCGCTTGTGTTGATCAGGTAGATGAGCGGTTTCTCTTCAGGTTGTTTCTTCTTCCAGTTATCAAGAATAGTGATCATATTCCTGATATCATTCTCAACGTTCTGAGGTGAGCTTAGTTTGAGAAGCTCGTGCTGATTATAATGTGGCCGCTCATCCTTATTAAGGTAATTAAGTCCATACGCCTTATTACTCGGATCGAATACTTTGTAGCGGTACAGCATATTCAGCGTTAGAATAAGGACAACCAAAAAAGGAATGCTCCAGCTTTGCAGGAAATAAGAAAATGCACCGGATACGGCAATCAGAATCGCAAAGAAAATCGTGATGCCCGCAGCTGCTGGCAATTGAAAGACCGGACCATCCATCAGGAAACCGATACAGATCAAAAAGATAAAAGCAATAAAAATGGACAGTACGGCCGCAAAGTGGTGGCGACCGAAAATCGTTTCAATAAATTCACGGCTATAATGTGAAACATCCCTGACCTTCTTCAAGACGAAAGCATTATTCAAATACCATTCAACCTTAATCAGACGGCTTGGACTCAGCTTTGTTTCATTTTTTTTGAATTGTGCTTTAAACAATTGTGGGTTACTGATAACAGGAGTCAACCTTCTAATGATCGTTTTATCGGCGCGGAAAAAGTATATTAAGGATATTGCGATCAGAAGTATCAGGCCGAATACAAACCCACCGGTCACGAGAAGAATCTCCCAACCTGTCATTAGCTCTTTATACTTGTCAAACTCCACAGCCCTGATAAAATAATATACAAGAAACACCAGCGGTATAATGGAATTGTTGACACAATACTTTAAAAATGGATTTGAAGTAGTAGCCAGGAATCGGAAATGACGGCAAAACAGTATGAATGTGGTGATATTCCAACTCATTATGAACACGCCAATTGCAACTCCCATGAAGGCTGCGCTCATCGCATTCACCTTTCCCAAATATTCAGGTGCAAGGAACAAAGAGTCTGCGCCATAACTGTGCATGAATGTACCACCGACAGTGCTGAATAAGAGAAACCAAAACAGTAACAGTACCTGGAACTTTTTGAAGTGCAGCAAAACGAGCTGCACGGGAAATGAATGATATAATCCTCTTAAAAATGACTTCATCGGCGTGCTTCAAAAAGACCATACTATTTTAGGTATGGCGTACTAACTGTTAAACGAAAAGGCAGCTCTGAGATTATGAAAGCTGCATAAAAGATTTAGTATTGGTAAGATACAATATAGTTATCAGGCTTAGAAGGAATAACATCGCAACCATCTGGTGTAATTGGGCCATCCATTCAAAAGTTCCCCAATGGTTAGGTACAACACCAGTACTGGTCAAAACTGCGACGATGCCAAGGACCATCTGCAAGCAAACTAAGAAAAACGGGATCACTCTTACTTTCCGCAACGCGGCCGATATCCGGAAGAGACGATATAATTTGATTGTTAACAAGAGTGTTGCCACGAACAGGAGATAAGCCAACGCTCTATGAATGAAGTGAATGGTGATCTTATTTTCAACGAAGTCAAGGAGCAGAGGTTTTTGTGTGAATATACTATCGGGAACGATCATGCCATTTATCGTAGGCCAGCTCGGCGATGCTGTTGCAGCCTTGTGACCGGCCATCAACGCACCGTATATTAATTGAAAGAAAAGTAAGACAATAATAATCGACGACCAGGTTTTAACAGAACGAGCCGGAACTTTTTGTGCGGTCGGTACCAACAATTGCAATGCAAACCAATAAGCATAACAAAATAAAGCTAAAGCGAAGGTGAAATGTAGTGCCAGACGAGTAGGTTTTACATACACAGCGTCTCCAGTTAATCCACTAGCAACCATTATCCATCCAATGGCACCCTGTAGCGCTCCTAACAGGAAAAGGATTAGAAGCGGTCTTTGCATGCTTTTCTTCAGCCGTTTTTTTGAAACGAGATATACAAATCCGACAATAAAGACAACACCAATCAACCTGGCCCAGAAGCGATGCAGCCATTCCCAGAAGAAAATAAATTTAAAATCAGGCAGTGTGAAATCCGTGTTTAATAACTGATACTGCGGAGTCTGCTTGTATTTGTTAAACTCTTCTATCCATTTTCTTTCGCTCAGGGGAGGTAAGGTGCCTGTGATTACATTCCACTCAGTAATTGAAAGACCAGATCCTGTGAGCCTTGTAATTCCTCCCAGGACCACCTGGATAAACAACATAAAAACACCAATAAGAATCCAGTTCGCAACGGGACGTGTTGATGAATGAGATGTTGAAACTACGCGCATGGCCGCGCAAAGGTAGGCACGAAAAGTTGCGCTTGCGATTTATCAAACTATTAATGTGGAAGCCGATGTCTTATCAATCCATAAGTCCATGTACCGGCAATAGCACTTAATAAAGTTATGATAACGACTGTTGCTCCGGTTCCAATTTGTGCGAAAATGGGCCCGGGACAAGCTCCGGTAATGGCCCATCCAAAACCAAACAACACCCCTCCATAGATCTGACCTTTACTGAATGGCTTTGGAACTATCTTGATTTTTTCGTTGTGTATTGTTCTAATATCAAATTTCTTAATCAGGTAGACGGAGATCATTCCTACAACAACCGCTGATCCTATGATGCCATACATGTGAAAACTTTGAAGGCGAAACATCTCCTGGATTCGAAACCATGATATCACTTCCGACTTCACCAACAAGATTCCAAAGAAAACCCCCGCAAGAAAATAGGGAAGGTTACTACGCTTGGAACCATCTCCGTTTGAAATAGCAGAAATATTTATAGCATGGGAAGTTTCCGAATCCTCAACGATTTGTTCTCCGCCTGTATGTATAAATTCATTGTCTTGCATAACTACCATTTGAGAATGTTTGGAATAAACAGGTTGGCAGAAATAAAGCCGCCGATCATAAAGCAGATAGTAGCTACCAGGGAAGGCCATTGAAAAGTGGACAAGCCCAAAATAGAATGTCCGGAAGTGCATCCGCCAGCATATCTTGTACCGAAGCCAATTAGAAAGCCCCCTGCCACAATTAGCACAAGGCCCTGTAATGAAAACAAATTGTTCCAATTAAAAAGTTCTGCAGGAAGCAATCCACGAAAATTCCCGATCCCGTGCTGGCGAAGGTCACTTACAAGTGCAGGGCTGAGAGACGAGGGATTTGGATTGCTGAACCAAAAGGAAATGATAGAAGCACCAACAAAGATTCCTGCCGCGAAGAATAAATTCCATCTCTCTTTTTTCCAATCGTATTTAAAAAAGGAGATGTTACCGGGAAACCAGGCGGCACATATATGTTTCAAATTAGAAGAAACGCCGAAAGGTTTATTACCTAGTACCAGCAGCAATGGCACTATCAATCCTATCAAAGGTCCCGATATCCACCACGGCCAGGGCGCACGTATCCATGCCGAAAATGACATCATTAGTTTTTGCACTTTTGAAATAAAAACGCGCAATTTAAACCAATCATTGCACTTTATCAGGTAAGCGCTCAATTACCTGCTGTAACTGGTTTACAGTAGCGACACCAGATTGTCTCCACTTTATCTCACCATTTTTGAAAAGTATAAGAGTGGGTACTCCCTGGATCTGAAATGCATTAGCAACATGAGGATTCTTATCGACGTCTATTTTCAAAATTGTGACCTCATCCTGCACAATTCCTTTTAACTCTTTTAGTATGGGGGGCATCATCTTGCACGGTCCACACCAATCAGCATAAAAGTCAACCAATACTGGCTTGCCCGAATTAATCACTTCCGAAAATGTACTCATAAATCACGATTTTCGCTATTAGATACTGCAAACCTGCTGCCACTAATTCAGAAAAAGTTGAAAACTTAATTTTAAAAAATTTTGTCGTCCCCTTATTTTTGGTGAAACAAAAACTGCTTGTTAAAAATAACCTTTCAGACAGAAAGAATCGAAGCTGGCTGCGACGAAGCGGGACGCGGCTGTTTGGCAGGACCAGTATTTGCAGCAGCCGTCATTTTACCCTCATATTTTTTCCACCCCGACTTAAACGATTCCAAGCAGGTTCCGGAACAATTGAGGTACGAACTACGGATCTATATCGAACAGCATGCGGTTGCTTATAGCGTTGCCCAGGTCGATCATGAAGAGATTGACAGAATCAACATTTTGAAAGCTTCGTTCAAAGCCATGCATCTGGCGATCGACACATTAAAAACAAAACCAAAATTCTTGTTGATTGATGGTAATCGCTTCACGAAGTACAGGCGTACGCCACATGCCTGCATCATCAAAGGCGATGCTACCTATGCCTCGATAGCTGCAGCTAGTATACTTGCCAAGACGTATAGAGATGACTATATGAAGGATCTTCACCTTCAGTTTCCACACTACAAGTGGATTACCAATAAAGGCTACGCAACTGAGGAGCACCGCAAAGCAATCGAAACACACGGTCTTTCACCTTATCACCGCAAAACGTTTCAAAGCTGTTCTGCTCAGTTATCTTTGGAGCTGGACGATTAGGGAAGTTTACAGTTTACAGTTTTAACGTTTACGGTTGAGCGGTTTAAGTACTTACAAGCGCAAGGTTAAAAAATCAAAATTAATAGCCAGTTACGCCCTAGATTAAATTTTTGACTCTTCCCGTCAACTAGAACCTTAAACTTTAAACATTAAACTCCATCAGGCTAGATCTGCAAAGAATAAAGCCTTTACATTTTCCCATTCATTTTTAAGGATGCTGTAGTAAATAGAATCCCTTCTTCTATCTGAGTGCATCTGCATATGATTTCTTAACACTCCTTCGGGCTTCATACCGATCTTAAGTAAGGCAGCTTTTGCTCTTTCATTCAGGTTATCTGTTTTTACCTCAACGCGTTCCATTTTCATAACTTCAAAAGCGAAGCTGAGCAAAGCGAACTTCGCATGCCGGTTAACACCAGTTCCTATATACTCAGTACCGAGCCAGCTCCAGCCTATTTCAACTCGTTTATGATAAAATGAGATATTTCCATAGCTGGTACTTCCACATATGTTTTTTGTGTCCTTGTCTATAATTGTAAATGGCATTCTTTTTCCGTTGACCCTTTCTGCCCACGCTTCTTCAATCCAGCGTTGCAATGTTACGTCGTCGGACAAATCCCTGGTGAAGTATTTCCAGATTCCCCTGTCTTTTGTAATTCTGGAAAAATGTTCAATGTCTTGTTGACAAATTAAACGTAGTATCACCCTGGGAGTTTCCAGTGAAAATGTTCCAGGAAAAAATTTCCGATACTCAGCCATCGGATCCATCATTTCGGTTGTAGTTGAACTCATAATCAAAAGTATTATTCAATAATCCATTCACCCAAACCTTCCCTGACAATCACAGGTTCATCTTTAGTACAATCAATAACAGTGGAAGGCACAATTCCGCCGGGACCGCCATTTATTACAATATCAACAATCGCTTCAAAATTTTCGTGAATGATTTCAGGATCTGTATACTCTTCTACCATCTCTCCCGGAAGTGTGGTGCTCAAAATAGGATGACCCAAGTCCCTGACTATGGTCCTCGCAATATTATTATCGGGAATGCGAATACCGACGGTATTCTTTTTATTTTTTAAGATTTTAGGAACCTCTCTACTCGCAGGCAGAATGAAAGTGTATGGCCCTGGTAAATGGGCTTTCAGCAGACGGTATACCGGCGTTGATATTGCTTTTGCGTATTTACTAAGGTCGCTTAGATCGTAACAAATAAATGAGAACTGTGCTTTCTGGGGCTGGATGTTCTTGATCCGGCATATGCGATCGACTGCCTTCGGTTGAAAGATATCACATCCCAGACCGTATATGGTATCCGTAGGATAAATAATGATCCCCCCGTTTTGAATACATTCCACGGTTGTTCTTATATTTCGCGGCTGAGGATTCTCGGGATGAAGATTTAAGAGCATTAGTAAATTTAGCGAAATCCACAAGCATATACATATGCGCAAAACATTGTCGAAAAAAATGTTATAAATGCCGCATGCATAAAGAAACAGTGCTTGCTTTTAATGTAAAATGGATTAAATATTAACTTTACGCTAAATCTTTAGAAGATGCTACTACAACCCATCAAGAAAGTAGAAAAGATTAGTGGCGAAGATTTTCAACAACATTACTACAAGACCAGCAAACCAATTGTGATCACACAACTGGCTAAGCAATGGCCGGCTTATACTAAGTGGACATGGGACTACTTTAAAGAGATGGTGGGAAATCAACAGGTAGGAATATATAACAATGTTAAAAGCGATGCCTATACGCCGGTTAATACGGCAGATGAATATACAAGCTTTGCTGACTATGTTGATATGGTAAGGAAGGGACCCGCAGAATGGCGAATTTTTTTATTTAATATATTTAATCACGTGCCGGAATTAACAGGGGATTTCACGTGGCCTGACCACCTTATGAAAGGTTTTGTAAAAAGATTTCCAATGTTGTTTGTTGGAGGAGCGACCAGTATCACGCATATGCATTTTGATATGGATATGTCGCACATCATGCACACGCAATTTCTTGGTCGGAAAAAAGTATTGTTGTTCCCTTACGAAGAACAGAGCAAATTATACCGTAAGCCTTTCGAGGTATTGAGTCTTGCTGATTTCAGTAATTACTACAAAAACAACGGCCATCCTGACTATGACAAATTTCCTGCACTTAAACTTGCGAAAGGCTATGAAGTAACGCTGGAACACGGTGATACGCTGTTCATGCCAGCGGGTTACTGGCATCATATGGAATACCTCGATAGTGGATTTGCGATGAGTCTTAGAGCCGTTCAACGCACGATCCCGGGGATTGTGCAAGGTGCCTGGAACCTGGTCGGAATGCGCAGTATTGACACGCTGATGAGGAAAACTGCACCTGAATGGTGGCATCATTACAAGCAGGACAAGATATATAAAGCAGCGAACAAGGAACTTTTGAGAAAATCTGCATAAGCTATTTTATGCTCTGAAATCTAGGCGCCCCGTGGAAAAAGAAATATTTTTAAAAAATATTGATTATTAAGAAAACAGTCTTTATTTTTACCAACCTTATCCTTCAAACGGTGACCGCTTTCAGCGCAACCGGTTTTATCCAATCTCCTAATTTCCGACCATCCAATTTCCAGTTACGAACTCCAATTTAAAATATAGTTTCCGATTTAGACCTGAAGGTTTTGTTGTTCAGGTATCCGCTACCTAAAAAACCTAATCACTACCTCTGTTCTGTTGATCCTGTGCTATGGTGTTTGAATGCAATACTACGTTGCCGCTGGCCGGTGATGCTTCTAATTTATGAAATAACCAGGCAGTCATTTTTGACCTTTAATACTATTTATAGTCAGATAATTTATTTGAAATTCTTTCTTTTTGTGGTTTCAGAGGTAAGCACAGGCCGGCGATTTCCATCGCTGGCATTTTTATTTTAGGAAGAATAAATAACATGGCTGAAATGATCAGAGCTGATGCGCTGATCGAAAACAAAAAAGCAATTTGTCTTATTGGATTGTCCAGGTCTCGCTTCCTCTCAACAACCTATCAAGATCCCCCCTGCCCTTGCTTCCAATGACCTCTTCAACCTGAAGAGAAAGCATTTCTTCGTAGCACGGCCGATCGGCCTGGTAAAAAACGCCGAAAGGACGTGGAAGATGTCCTTCAATACTTGGATGGTCGAACATGCGAACAAGTATCTGCGCTTTATAGAAGTCTTTTTCATCATGGATCCAAAGATCGTCAGCACTGACACCGTTTCCGAGTTCAACAACAATTGGCTTGAACCCATCGAGTTTGATACCCTTGTTTTGGGAAGCACCAAATATTAGCGGCTTGCCCTGTTCAAGGAAAAGAACATTATCTGGCTTGGTGCCTTTTTCGGTGAATACTTCAAAAGCACCATCATTAAAAATGTTGCAGTTTTGATATATCTCAAGGAAAGAAGATCCTTTATGTTCATGTGTCCTCACGAGCAGTTGTTGCAAATGTTTAGGATCGCGATCCATGCTGCGCGCAATGAAGGTAGCATCTGCTCCCATGGCAAGGGCTAAAGGATTGAACGGATGGTCAATGCTCCCGTATGGAGTAGACTTGGTAACCTTCTTTGGCTCAGATGTGGGGGAGTATTGTCCCTTGGTCAGGCCGTATATCTGGTTATTAAATAGTAAGATGTTTACATTGAAGTTCCGGCGCAACAAATGAATGGTATGGTTGCCCCCAATGCTCAAACTGTCGCCGTCGCCTGTAACAATCCAAACACTAAGATCTGGACGGCTGGCCTTCAATCCTGAAGCAATCGCTGTAGCGCGACCATGAATTGAGTGTAGGCCATAGGTATTCATATAGTAAGGAAAGCGGCTGCTGCAACCTATTCCGGAAACAATAACTATTTTCTCCCTGGGAATACCGAGGCCCGGCATGATCTTCTGAACCTGGGCTAAAATCGAGTAATCGCCGCAACCGGGGCACCAGCGTACTTCCTGGTCGGTTGAAAAATCTTTGGCAGTTAGGGCAGGTGCTATCGTAGTCGTTTCACTCATGATTTTGATGTAGGTCTACAAATTTACAGGATCACGTTTTAAAAAATGTTTAAATAAAGTCATAAATCGAAGCAGTTAATTAGTTATCATCTAAAAGGTCGATAAATGGGTCGATTTAAATTTCCGCGAGGTACTGAAAAACAAAAAAGACCCATATTTGGGTCCTTTTTTATAGATGTAAGTAATATCAGATTAATATCTGTTATTATAACCGCCGCCGCCACGATTTCCGCCGCCACGATTTCCACCACCGCCACCAGAGAAGGACCTGTTGTCAGAGCGCTGCTCTTTAGGTTTTGCCACCGATACACCAATGGTTCTACCTTCTACAACAGCTTGATCTAATTCCTGGATTGCTTTTTTAGCACTTTCCTCATCGGGCATTTCAACAAATCCAAATCCACGTGACTTACCAGTGAACTTGTCGGTAATTACTTTAGCAGACGATACTTCTCCATAGTCTGCAAAAAAATCTTTTAAATCTTCATCGGCTACGTTGAAGCTTAAATTTGAAACATAAATGTTCATTAAACTGAAAATTAAAATTTAATAAAAATTCGAGTAAAAAGCAGAGTAAAGAAGACTAACCGCGGACAAATAGCAGAATATCGTTCCAATACTAAAATGCTATGCTCAAATATTAACATTGCAAAGATAAGGATATAAAATTGCAATGTGCAAGAAATAGTTTAATCATTTGTTAAGTGAAATCGCATCTCCCTATCTCTGTGCCCTCCTATGTGAATACTCTATGTTCCTTTGTGGGTCCACACGCAAGCTAACTACAGAGGCTCAGAGGTGGTAACACCAGAGAGTTCGGAAAACTCGATGAGCTGATAATGGCGAACTCATCTAGTTTTTTCTCAGTCCGTTTCAGAAATCGATATTGGAAATTCCCGGCATAAAAAACCTTTAAAGAAGTAACTATCCAGATAACCACGCCGTGTATAATTCAGCCGCTTCCGCCTCCAACAATGGCCCTGAAATCTTTACGGGTCTTTTTGCATAATAAAGCATATTTTTTGCCGAAAGATCAAACAAGTGTGATGGATT
>DAINQQ010000106.1:0-18063 GCA_036742645.1 Flavitalea sp. | reverse complement strand
TGTTTTCGGAAAAAGAATATTATTTTCCAGGTGTATATGTTGATGCAGATCCATTTCGAAAGCCTTTAAAGCCGCGAAGCACAACTTATAAGTTGTACATGCATCGGCTGGTAGACTGTAGTTATTTGTCAGTTCCCGCATTTGTGATAGGAGATCCCCGGCGTTCTCGTGTTCCTGTTCCATAACCGTGATCGGCGATTCGAGATACAAACGGTTCAGCTGCACCTCGCTGTTATCATGGCTATAAAGTTCGATCATCCTGATTCGTGGGAAAAGAATGATCTCCTCTTTCTCCATATGCTGGATCATATCTTCTTGTAGCTCAAGGAAAGCGTTAAGTACTGCCAATAGCTCCGGATGCCTGTCACCGTGCCTGGAAGCAACTTTCTGCAGGTACGAATAGATTAAAGGCAACTCCCTTTTTACATAGTCGTGATGCGTTAACACAATGTACTCTGCAAGTTGAGTTAACGACATTTTATCGAAATCAACAGAAATTTTCGAATCACCGGTAACATTTTCGAGGTCTGCAATTACCTGTTCAACTGGAACTCTGATCTCTTCACACGCTTGCCGCAACAAGCGCTTTCCTTTACAGCAAAAATCGAGATGATATTTTTCGAAAACATAGGCGGTCTTGTGATTTTCGTTCACGATCTGGGCGAGGCTTTTTGAATACAATGTGGTCATAATATAAACTTTAGAATGAAAATTTTGCTTATAAGTCTTTCCTTTTAAATGCTTTTATAGCCAGGAAAACCGGTACAAGAAACCAGATACCCATCACACCCATGGTATAAAGCATACCTGATACGCTGCCGAAGAAATCCTTATACAAGGCACCGGTATAACCCATCAATGCACTCACATCCATTTTAAGCATGATGAAAATGCGTCCAAGGTCAATGGGATTTAATGATGACAGAAGCAACGTAAGCTTTTCAAGCGGGTATTCATCGAACGCAAATAATATCAGCAGCACAATACCATCATAGATCAAAGCGAAATAAAACCATAATAATAAAGCGGCTCCTATACCACGCGCTTTGTCCCTTGACCTTACCGAAGCAAAAAAAGCAATCGAGCTAAAGATCAAGGTTAATGCAAAACCTGCAAACAGCAGCGCCATACCAACGGCATCAAAGGAATATATCAAAATCGGCCCGCCTATACCTAAAAGAAATGCACCGGCGAGAGAGAAGCTTACACCGGCGAACTCGCTTAATAAAATTTTGGTTCTGCTCATCGGTTGCGAGAGCATAAGCTCAATAAATTCGTATGAGTTATAGTAATGAATTGTAGAGAAAATCAAACTGATCAGGGGCACGACTATCAATACGATATTGAGTAGGCTAAGAATAGCCTTACTGCTATTTTCTTCCAGGCTAAACATGCTCATAGAAACGATCAACAGGAATAATGTATAACCTATTACGACCTTACTTCGGAAGATATCATATAGCACATATCGTGATAATTTGAGCATTGGTGCTGGTTTTAACTTTCCTGTTGCTTCTCTTTTACAGGAACAGGTTCAGAAAAAAAATTCAATTTGTTTCCTGTCATAATCCGAGCGATAGCTTTACCTAACCGGGCTTCACCTGTCTCGTCCTGCAGGGTTTGCATATCTTTTAAAAACTGCATTTTCCCTTCCTGCAAATACATCACATGAGTAGTAAGTTCATCCAGGTCACTAAGGATATGGGAGGAAATTAGTATAAGCTTGCTTTTATTTTTTTCCGAAATAATTTTTGCTTTCAATACTTCGGAAGACAAGGGATCAAGACCTGCGGTAGGTTCATCCAGAATAAGTACATCCGGGTTGAAGAAAAAAGCTAATGCGGCGCTCACTTTTTGCCGGGTACCACCGGATAGCGTACGCATCGGTTTATCATATATATCAGGGAGTTTAAATTTTGTTACAAGATCCTGATCCAAACCGTCATCTTTTTTTTCACGGATATCTTTCATCATTTTGAACAACTGGCCGACTTTCATATTATCTGGATATCGACCGATCTGCGGCATGTAGCCTATATTCTGCCGGTAATGATAATCGCTGGTAATTAAGGTGTCATTAAAAAAAATCCTTCCGCTGTCAGGCCGCACCATCCCCAATATCGTTTTGATCAAAGTTGTTTTTCCTGAACCATTAGGTCCAATAAGAGAGATAACCTGCCCTTCACTGAAATGTGCGGAAACATCATCCAATACCTGTAATTTTTTGAATCGTTTCCTGATATGTTCGATCCTGATCATAGTTTTCTCGGTTTGATCATTGGTTTATCATCCATCAGGTTTTCCGGTACAAGGCTTGGAATCGCTTTCTCTGCTTTATCAAGGAGCGACACAGCAAAACTTCTTAAGAGCATTAAAGCATTGGGATTTTGTTCAACAATCATCGAATACATACTCACCGGATGATAAGGCACATCGCCAATGCCATCCTTGTTCATATCATAACCGTCATATTTGTCCCAATAATTTTTTGAAAATTTATTCAGCATCATCATGCCATTGGTAGCAACATCAAAAGAATTTCGATAAAAGTTGTTATCATAAAAACGATTGTCATCACAACTGGCCTGGACTTTTATCGCCCAGCCGTTTCCCTGGAATAGATTGCGTGAAATTTCTATTCGGCTACTTCCTTCCATATGTATGCCAATTGTATTTTGGATGAATTTATTATTGATGATATGACTGTTGGAAATATCCTTCAATAAAATTCCATAGGAACTGGCCCCCCAGTTTTTTTCAAACAGATTTTCTTCCATTCGCACATTCTTCGAATACATCACGGCCACGCCGGCGCCATTGTTCCTGAAAACATTTCCGAAATAGCTATCATTATGTGAGAACATAAAGTGTAACCCGTAACGTATATTTCTTTCGCTGATGTTTTTTTGTATTGTTGATTCGGTAACGAACTCAAAGTAAATTCCATCGCGATGCCCCTGGATCGTATTGCTTTGAACCATCATGTTGCTGCATTTCCAAAGGTGTATACCGTTGCCGGACAAATGCTCGGATTTGTTTGTGCCCCTGATGGTATTATTCCTGAGAATAGAATGAGTGGAGTTAGCCATGTGAATACCAAATGAAGCATTGCTTACTATGTTCTTTTCTACTAATATGTTTGTAGCATCAATTATTTTCAATGCTGCATAGTCATTCATTGACGAATAGCCGGCATTGGCAAAATGGATTCCCCGAATCACAATATTCTTACCAGTAAGCGTAAGAATTTCATATTTGCCGTCACCATCCAGCACAGGTTCATCAACTCCAATCAGGCAGATTGCTTTATCAATAATAAGATTCGCTTCGTGATAAACTCCTTTGTGGAGAACAACAGTGTCGCCATCCTTTGCTATACTGATTGCGTGTTTTAAGGAAGTAATCGTTTTATTTTTACCAACCTGAATTGTGTTTGCAAGCGAGCAGCTAACAAAAGAAAGGAACAATATGGTTACTATCATTCTCACTTAATAAGGATATTATACAGGGTCGCCCAGTTAGTTACCTTACTTCCTTGTATCTCTTCCGATTTTTTTTCAGCCTCTCTTTTATTTTTGAAAGCCGCAGCATTCCCTCCCATGGGACTTTTAAACTGGCTGCTTACAACAAACTCTGCCGATTTCACTTCAACAAACTCGCGAGGATTACTATAGTTCACGAACAGCGTTTTGTGAATATCGCTGAGTTCAATACCCCGGCGTTCTAAAAAGGCCGCGATACAATGAGTATCATCAAACTTGTACACTTTGCCTTTTTTAGTTACCAGCTCACCTCCAAACTTTGGATCCATGATTGTCATTTTGCATTCGGAACAGTTGTCTTTTCCGATTGCTATCTTTTCGGCCTTCGGATTACAAGCTGTCATGACTAATAATGCTGCAATTACCATTGCAACTGACGCACGTTTTGTGCTTTGGTTCATTTCTTTCTGTTTTTTTTGTTTGCGCCATTCAAGAAACCATATGACGGCAAAAAGTGCTGTGACCGCAACCAGTATCCATCCACCGGTATCGGGATAGGAAAATGCATCGAAATTCAGCAGTTTCTTATGACCGATTAGGGGCGGTTGATAAGACAACCCGGGAACCTGGATCGCAGCACTTTGATCGAGATTATGCCCGTAGTCATAACCCCACATATAAAAGTCTACTAAGGCACCCACACCGGCGATCACACTAAGAACCAGGTAAGAAAACAATAGTTTGCGGGTACCCGTAATAGCAATGACGCAACCAAACAGGATGAAAAAAACCAACACATATCGGAGGAAACTAAATTCCGGAAACATGTGAGCATCAATATGCTTCATGCCAATATAATGGTTCAACCCATTAATTATTTCTACCTGACCGGAGATTTTATGGAGCCAGATCTGCATCGATAATCCCTCCGGATATTGCGGAGCGATCAGGTAAATGGACCATGCCGGCACAAAGAACATGATGATCAGGGCCAACGAGCCGAGTGCTATAATGATCCGGGATGCGGTCGTCATGTTTTTCATAAACTACTTTCCTTTAACTACTTCCGGGACTTGAGTCCCGGAAGTAGTTTATATAACGAAGCCTTTCGCTTAACCAATCATTTTTAATCTGCTTTAGAAGTGCTGCCATCTGATTTCACAGAATCGGTAACGGTTACAGCAGGTTTGTTGGTGCCTGTACTAAAATGGATCGCAACATTAGAATTCACAGGAGATACTCTTAAATAACCCGACATCTCCTGGTGCAGCGCAGAACAAAAGTCTGTACAGTAGAATGGAAATATTCCCACTCTGTCTGCAGTCCACTTAAGCGTTTGTGTTTCGCCGGGCATGATCAGTATTTCAGCGTTATTCGCTCCTTTCATAGCAAACCCGTGCGGAACATCCCAATCCTGTTCAAGGTTGGTAACGTGGAAGTATACTTCATCACCAAGCTTCACCCCTTCAATGTTATCAGGCGTCAGGTGAGATCGTATTGCAGTCATCCATACATGCACCTGGTTTCCCTTGCGTTCCACCTTGGTTTGCCCTTCGCCTTTTGCCAGGTACGGGTGAGTATTTTCCTCGATCTTGAATATCTTCCTTTGCTTTGCAATAAGCATACTTGCAGGTATCGCTTCAGCATAATGTGGCTCACCGGTTGTTGGGAAGTCGAGAACCAGTTTCATTTTCTCTCCTCTAATATCATACAACTGGGCGCTCTGGGTCAGCTCAGGACCGGTCGGGAGATAACGGTCTTTCGTGATCTTATTATACGCGATCATATATTTACCGTGTGGTTTGGCCGTTGGCCCACCTGGTATAGAAAGATGCCCGATAGAATAATAGGTAGGAACACGATCCAACACCTGAAGGTCACTGATTCTCCATTTCACTATTTCGGAAGAAACAAACATTGAAGTGTAAGCGTTCCCAAGGCCATCAAACTCTGTATGCAATGGTCCAAGGCCAGGCTTGGTAACTTCTCCATGCAAAGCAGCTTCGTATTTGATAACCGGGATGCCATCATACTGTCCATCGAATGCTTTATCAGCGATTGCTTTTTGAAGTTTGGTAAAAGAGAATACAGGAATACTAGCTGCAAGCTTGCCGGAAGCCACGATGTATTCACCTGTAGGATCGACATCTGTTCCATGTGGAGACTTCGGACATGGAATAACGTACATCATATCCGGACAATCAGCAGGATCAAGAACAAGCACTTCATTCAGGATAGTAGAAGTTGCGCTGTGTGTACTTTCGTTATAAACGTTGTGCGCATACTTTACCACCTGTTTTTTTGCCTTGCCTGCTTTTACATATTCTTCGGCTTTTTTCCAATTGACAGCCATCACAAAATCCTTGTCTTTGGCGGAAGCGTTTACCTCTAACAGGGTGTTAGCCTTTTCAGAATTGTAACAGCTAAAGAAGAACCATCCATGTGATTTGCCCTTTCCCGCCCTGGACAGGTCAAAATTGACCCCTGGAGTCCTGATCTGGAAGGCGATGTTCATCTCACCTGATGTTGGATTGACGGAAATAAAGCTGACGGATCCCTTGAAATTTTGTTTATACGTATTAATCGGCACATCGCCATTTTGATCATCAAGAGGAACACTGAAACGTGTAGCTGCTACAACGTATTCGGAATTTTCGGTAATGAATGGGGAAGCATGGTTTCCCGCACTGTTGGGAATTTCCAGGATTTCCGAAGTGCGGAAAGTGGTAAGATCAATTCTTGCGATACGCGGAGTGTTATTTCCGTTCCCGAAAGCCCAGCGTCCGTCATGCTCGCCTTTGGTCTGCGACAGGGCAATATGATGCTGATCATCCCAGGGAACGAATCCGTGAGAGGTCATTAACATGGGTTTCGTCTCTTCACTAAATCCATAACCGCTTTCCGGAGATTGAGAAAATACCGGGACGATACGAAACAGGCGTCCTGAAGGAATGCCATAGATTCCTATCTGGCCATTGAATCCGCCGGAAACTACGTTGTAGAACTCGTCGTATTTACCGGGTGCTACGAAGGACTTTTCAGCATCGCCGGTAGCCGCAGACTGGGCCGTCCTCGGCTTACAACTTTGTATTGTAGCCAAAGCAGAAATAGAAATGACTGCAGCTGTTAAGATTTTAAAATTGGGGGTTGCCATAAATATTTAATTATTGGTTAATTATTTAATACCATCGTTGCTCCTCATAAACTCTAACACCTCGCGCGCCTGATCTTTTGAAAGATTTTGATTGGGCATACGCACAAGACACTGTTCTAAAAGTTTTTGTGCCTCCGGATCTGTCTCGAGCATCATGTCGACATTGGTAATCATATTCATGATCCAATGTGGCTCACGCCTTTTAGTAACTCCTGACCAGCCCGGACCGACCACTCTTTCATCAGTGAGTTTATGGCAGCTCTGACATTTTACATCGTATGTGTTTTTACCGGCTGTTACCCATGCCTGGTTTAGAGGTGTTGTGAGGGTAACGTCTCCAGGTTGGATTTGCGATCCATGTACTTCTTTCTGTTCACCGGCCGCCTCGCCGGTACCCACGGAATCCTCCATTTTGGTTTTTGTATTTTCTTCGTTGTTACATGCGAAAAAAACTAAGCTACTAACGGTCAGTACGAATAATGTTAAGATTGATTTCATTTTCATGATGGAAAGTTGAAGGTGAGTAATAAAAGACGTTGACATCCTTTATGGCGTCAAAAGTAGATTAGGTGAAACCCTGGTATAGTGACTTTAATCATTATTGAAAATGATATTCCTCACGGACCCCAAAAAAGATGCTGTATAGATTTGTAGATGAACGCAATTTTGCCGCCAGACAGATGACATTTACAAAATCCTTTGGCTATGCTTTACGTGGCGTATTATACATCGCTCTCAACAGTCATGATAAGCCGAAGCAGCGAGTCGGAGAGATTGCCAGCCGATTGCAAGTACCAAAAGACTTTCTGGGAAAGATCATGAAAAAGCTGGTTCAAACCGGCATACTAAATTCGACCAAAGGGCCTCACGGGGGCTTTTCATTGAATAACCGCACTTTATGCACATCACTGCTTGAACTCGCAACAATTACTAATAGCATCAGTAAGGTTGACGACTGCGTATTGCGCTTTGATAAATGCGATAGCAGCCACCCTTGCCCTCTTCATCATAAAATGTTGCATTATAGAAAAGACCTCTATAACCTCCTTGCCACAACAAGCATTGGAGAACTACTCAACCAGGGGCCAGCGGATTATATTAAAAGCATTCACCCGTCGCAAGCTACATAAAAATCACAACCGCGCATGATTAAAGTCATAGCGGGGAGTTTATCAATCTTATATTATTGTGATTATACACAAATTTATGTCCTGCAAATTTAATATTACGGATGACAGTTATGTAACAGATATTGTTACGGAAGATTATCGGGCCTCATATGTTTTTCAAAAGCACAATATTGACTATTGCTGCGGAGGGAAATTACCTTTAAGTGTTGTGTGTGAACGCCGTGGCCTGAGCACGGAAAAAATAAAGATGGAGTTGGAGGAGTCAATGCGCGTGATCCAATTGTCAAGCTCTATCAATTTTTCAAGCTGGAATATTGATTTCCTCATCGATTATATTGCGAATGTTCATCATACCTATTTAACAGTTAATTTACCGGAAATATGCCAGACTATTGAGAGGTTTACTAACGGACACATATTGAAGTATCCTCATTTGAAAGAACTCCTTATTTGCTTGTATGCGCTAAGAGATGAAATATTACCCCACATCGAAGAAGAAAACCAAATTATTTTCCCTTACATAAAACAAATCGTTCACGCTTATGAAAGTCGGGAACCGTATGCCGCCTTATTAGTACGCACTTTGCGGAAACCAGTTGAAAACATGATGCATCATGAACATGAGTATTTCAGAAAATATATTCACAAGCTCAGGGAACTTACCGATAACTATACACCTCCCGCCGCATGTTGTGTTACGCATAAAGTTGCATTTCTGAAACTAAAAGAGCTCGAGGCTGATTTAATGCAACATATCCATCTTGAAAACAATATTTTATTTCCGAAAGCAATTCGCATGGAGAAAGAACTCTTAGAATCTGCGCTGGTCTGAAACTTCTTAAATATTACAGTGGTTTGATTAACTTGAAGTAATTTTTTTTGCAAATGCGCAAACTTACTTCAACACAGGCTATGGTTTATACCGTAGTGGTTTTCCTGCTTACGACCGGGCTGAGTTTCTGGTTACGGGGGTATTCGATCACGATCGGTGGTTTCCTGCTTGGTATTTTTCTTACAACGTTTATTGCCAATAAAAAGTCAACCCTGGTTGCCGCTGCGGTCAGTATTCTTATCGTTATCCTGATTAATGTTTTCCACGAGGAGGTATTCGATTCAGCAACGGGGATCGCAAATCTGGCATTCATACTCTTATTAATTGTTTTCACTGCTCTCATTGTTATACATATTAAGAAACTATCTCAAGACATCAGTTTCGATAAAAACCATATGACCTCCCTGTTCGAGAATGCGACGGAAGGAATCATTCTTACCAATAGAGCCGGTAAAATGGTATTGATAAATCCCGCTGCAGAAAAAATATTTGGTTACACCGCTGAGGAAATCATCGGTCAACCTATCGAAATACTGGTTCCAAAAAAATATCGGGAAGGGCATGTAAATTTGCGCGAGGGCTTTCAAAAAGCGCCACAAGACAGGGTAATGGGTCATGGCAGGGATCTGCATGGCACCAAAAAAAATGGCGAGAACTTTCCAGTGGAGGTAAGTCTTAGTTACTACAAGCGTAACAACGAGCCCTTCGTCATCGCATTTATTGTTGATATCACGGCGAGGAAAGAAATCGAGGCGAATATGTTACGGCAGCAACAGGAGCTTGAAAACGTAACGAGGGACATCAGGAAGTTAAACGCCCAACTAGAGGCGAAAGTTGAGGAACGAACCGTCATTCTCAAAGAAGCACTGATGAAGCTTGAACAATCGCAGAAAGAATTAAGCGAGGCCCTTGATAAGGAAAGACAATTAAATGAAATTAAAAGCCGATTCGTCTCAATGGCTTCGCATGAATTTAGAACTCCACTCAGTACAATCCTCTCTTCAGCATCATTACTTGGAAAATATTTAACCACGGAGGACCAATCCAGACGTGATAAGCATATTCATCGCATTAAAGATTCAGTCAAACACCTCAACGATATCCTGGAAGATTTTCTAAACCTCGGCAGACTGGATGAAGGCAAGATCAACGCGCAACACGGTTCATTTAATTTACCAGAACTGATCAGCGACACTACCGAAGAAATGAAGGGCTTACTGAGACACTATCAAAATATTATATATAATCATGAGGGGAGTGAAGAGGTGTATTCAGACAAAAAACTTTTGAAAAATGTCCTTATCAATCTGATGACAAACGCGATCAAGTTTTCCGCGGAGGGCGCCTCTGTCCAGGTGAATAGCAGCGTAGAAAACGGCCAGGCAACAGTTTCCGTAAGTGACAAAGGAATTGGCATCTCTGAAGAAGACCAGGAACATCTATTTTCGAGTTTCTTCCGCGGAAAAAATGCAATGAACATCCAGGGAACCGGTTTGGGGTTGCATATTGTTAAACGTTATATTGATCTCCTGGATGGAAGTGTTCAATTAGAGAGTCGACTGAATGAGGGCACGACCGTTACTTTTTCAATACCCGTAAATCATAATATATGAACAAAACGATTTTAGTCATTGATGACAATTCCAATATCCGTGATAACACAGCGGAAATACTCGAGCTGGCTGGTTATAAAACCTTTACGGCCGAAAACGGGAAACAAGGAGTGGATATAGCTGTCAAAGAAAAGCCGGCTGTGATTGTTTGCGATATCATGATGCCTGAATTGGACGGCTACGGAGTATTGCATTTATTACGCAAAAATCCTGACACCAGGAATATTCCATTCATTTTTTTAACTGCCAAAACTGAAAGGAGCGATTTCAGAAAGGGAATGGAAATGGGCGCGGATGATTACATCACAAAACCATTTGACGATATTGAGCTTTTGAATGCGATAGAAGTCAGGCTCAAACGCTCTGAAATTCTTGAATCAAGTTATACATCTTCGCAGCAAGGTATTTCCCAATTTATCAGGGATGTAAAGGATTCAGGATTGCTGAAACATTTGTCAGAGCAGTATGATGTAGAATTCTATCCCAAAAAACAGACAGTTTACCAGGAAGGAAAGCGGCCACGGTTTCTTTATTATATAGCGAAGGGAAAGATAAAAGGTTTTAAGGCTCATCCGGATGGAAAAGAATATATAACGGATTTATATAGCGAAGGTGACTTTGTCGGCTATACGGCCTTGATAGAAGATAAGAACTATGATGACGGCGCGGTTGTGTTAGAAGAGGCAGAAATCATGCAAATACCGAAAGACGACTTTCTTCAAATGATCTATAGCGATATTAATATCGCCGCCAAATTTATCCGCATCATTACTCAAAACGTCAAAGAGAAGGAAGAACGACTGCTAAATCTCGCTTACAGTTCCTTGAGGAAACGAGTTGCTAAGGCTTTACTCGATATTCAATCCAAATTCAATACAACAGATCCAAACAAGCCGATTGAAATTTCCAGGGAGGACATTGCTCAATATGTGGGTACCGCAACAGAATCATTGATCAGAACATTGAGTGATTTCAAAGCCGAAAAACTGATCGAGATAAAAGAAGGCAAGATCATTGTGGCAAACAGCGATAAATTGAAAAACCTTTTGTATTAATAGCTGAATCAGCCTGAAAGGCTTATGTGAGTCACCAACATAACTTCTGTCATCTCCCTAATAGGCGTTCAGGACCGTTTTTCTATCAAATCGAGATGGAAACCTGATTTAAATCATGTCAAACCCAAATTGACTACGGTTTCCTCCTGACCACAATCATCTGACCGTCGTAGAAATCATTTTACTGCGAATGTAGGTTGTACAGAGATTTTAATGTTCATGTCGAACAACTCATTCACAACTGAAATCGTTTTTTATGTCACCTCTTCAGCCTATCAGCGCTTATTCGCTGTTCTTCGTTACACTAACTGCGATTATGTCCTTTTCTCTTAATAAAGGAACTACCGACACCAGGTTAAAGAAAGCGTACCTCAAAGCCTGAAAGAATTTTATTTGAGACCCTCATACCGGAGGCCAAACGACAAGACCGGTATCTCGATACATTTTTCCCGGCGATGTCAGCTGAATACCTTAGCCCGGTATTCCGGTCTGCAGGACGAGTGGACTGGATGTATTTCATACATACACTTTGCGACGGATTACACGGATTTGCACGGACAAAACTCTAATCCATGCAAATCGGTGTGATCCGTGGCAAAAAAAACCATCTGGAATTAATCCTGGTCGTTCGGTAGGTTATTAATCTTAACTGGTTCCGACAATTCTTTTCCATGCTCATTTTGTTGCCTTAGCGTCCAACCATCTGTCATAGTTGTTTCGAGCCAAAGAACTCCCGATTTACGCGACACCTGTGCAGACAATCCAAATTCTGTTCGGAAAATGTTTTCGAGTTGGCCAACAGTCATTAAATCATCCAGCTCGATATTACCGCTCCGGATTAGCCCAGCTTTTGCAATAGGCAAAGAGTTTATAAGATGCTGTCTTTTGGAAGAGCCGGTAAAAGCACTATTACTTTGATAAAATTCAATTTTTAAAAAAGGATACTGACGGTTAAAATCCTGCTGTACCTCATTGATCGATCGGTCTTGGGAAATATGTAACATCATATCCAGTATTTAAAATCGTAAACAATAGTTGCTTTCGTCATTTTTCACCCAGAGTGTGAAGGATTATTCGAGCAAAGATATTTTTGTCGAGAGCCAACTAAAATGATTTAAGGGATTACCACATATGATCTTAATCACCAGTAAATTTGACCAGGCAAAGCAGTGCCGTTCATGATACTTACTGAAGCAGGCGAAGCAGTTTATGTCTTTATCTCATTCTTGCAAACCGCATCCCTTGCAAAGCAATCCAGGTTATAAAAAGTGGTATCTGCAATATTTTGCAACGCAGTTTGCGTTAAAAATGCCTGGTGACTTGTTATCAAAACATTGCGGAAGCTTAGTAACCTCGCGATCACATCATCCTGAACAATGCCTTCAGAATGGTCTTCGAAGAATAGCCCTGCTTCTTCCTCGTAAACATCGATTCCGAAATAACCAATATGACCGGACTTTAAACCAGTAATCACGTCTTTAGTGTTGACGAGGCCGCCCCGGCTTGTATTGATCAGCATAACACCGCGCTTCATTTTTGCCATGCTTTCTCCGTTGATAAGGTAGCGGGTCTCTGGCAAAAGCGGGACGTGCAGAGTAATAATGTCGCTCTCACTATATAGAGTATCATAGTTTGTATACTTTACTTCGTATTTCTCGGTAAGCTCTTCATTCCTAACCTGATCAACCGCAAGTATTTTGCATCCAAACCCGTGCAGAATCCTGGCAACGACGGAGCCTATCTGCCCCGTGCCGACGAGTCCTGCAGTCTTTCCATTCATGTCGAATCCGGTTAGGCCATCAAGGGAAAAGTTTAGTTCATGAACCCTATTACTTGCCCTGATGAGTTTACGATTTAAAGCAAGCATCAGGGCTACCGCATGTTCAGCGACCGCATAAGGAGAATATGCCGGAACCCTGGCCACCCGAATGCCCAACTGGTTCGCTTTCTCAAGGTTGACATTATTGTAACCGGCCGATCGCAAAACCAGGAACTTCACACCAGCCTGCTTGAGAATCTCTAATACTTCAGCCGATGCATCATCGTTTACGAAAATAGAAACCGCCTGTGCCTCCTTTGCCAGGTAAGCAGTGTTGACATTCAGTTGAATATCTACATACTTGAGATTATGCTTACCAGCATTTGAGTCTTCAAGAAATTCTCTCTCAAACCTATGCGTACTATAAATTATCACATCCATAAAAACCTCTTTTATGTACCGGGAACCCTATTAAAATTACAATCTGATCACTAAGAATATCGCATTGCAAAGAGCGGATATGATGATCTAAAAAATCGAATGACCTGACGAAAATCAGGTAAAATGCCGTGATGCGTCATTCAATACCGGTTTTTTTCGATCCAACTTTGTGTTATAAAACGCAAACATATGCAAACTGTATTACAACAATCTTACGCAGGGCCTTACACCCAAACAGCTCGGAAACCTTTCATCTGGACACGTTTTATTACCTGGTGTAAAAATCAAGAGGAAAGCAGGTTTCTTTGGTTAGGAATTGCGCTGGCTTCTCATGCGTGTTTTATCACCCCGCTTACCCTGTTTGTTGTCATGTATACTGGAAACAGCATAATCTTCTTCGCATTTGCAATCGCAGCAATGGCAATGGCTCTTATCACTAACCTGGCAGCATTACCGACCAAGATTACAATACCGACCTTTTTCCTTTCTATAATATTAGATCTGGCGATTATCATTGCCAGTGTAAGCATGTGGCTTTAAGTTTTGTTTAAAAAGCGACGTTTAGGTTTTGAATGGTACCAACAATAGAACTATTTTTGCAGCTTCATTGTCACAAATGCATTTCGTACACGTCTGGAAATGGGATTCGGATAAGCTGTACATATGACAGACTTCATGGACCCAGGAATTATTGCTCGATAATTTTAAAAAACCAGGGTATGAACTTAATAAACCTTCCAGCCAGCCCATCTATCAATAAGATAATTGAGCCCGGCTTGTACCAGCCGGCAATCTCGATCATTCTGCCGTTCGAACCCAAGATGGTTCCAAAATCAGAACTAATCGATCAGTTGAAGGGTGCGTTGGAAACAGTGCACCGGCATGTAGCGAAGAGCGTTCAAAACGATTCAACCGCTTTGGTTATGCAGAAATTACGCAAGGTGGTGAGAAACCTAAATTTCAGTACGTATACCAAAAGCATTGTCATCTATGTATCCCCGGTTTTGGAAAAAGTGTTGTATCTCGATATTGCAGTCGAACCGAAAGTTACGGTTAATGAACCGCTTGATATAAGAGAGCTTGTATTAGCAAAAAAACAATCACGCCAGTACCTTGTAGTACACATAAGCGAATTTTCAAGTAATATATACCGAGGAGATGGAGAGAAGCTCACTAAGATTAAATCAAATATTCTTTATAGCGGCCAAAAGAAACAACCGTTGTCATCTAAAAACACAAACGACTCGGCAGAGCAACGACTAAACCGTATTTCGGAGATCTCAGATCAGGGTCTTATTGCCATATTACGAGCCTATCCCCTTCCCGTGTTTGTTGTCGGTTCGCGCAGGACGGTCAGTTATTTCAAACAAAACACGTCGGTCAAACAAAAAATCCTGGAATATCTATATACGAATGGAGACCTGGCATCCGAAAAGGATATTGCGAATGCCATAAAACCCCTGGTCGTTGACTGGGACAACGTACAACAAAAGTATCTGCGGCAACTATTGGAAAACGTTAAATCCTTACAAAACCTTGCAACAGGTATTGGTAATGTTTGGAAGATGGCTTCAAAATGGACTGGCAGCCTTCTAATGGTCGAAGAAAACTACAGGCATACCGAACAGCTTTTAGAAAGTGAAGAAGGATTATATACGTCAAAGGAACCTTACAGCAGGTACTCACATATCCGGAATTCCGTTGATTATATTATTGAAATTGTTTTGGAAAATGGAGGGGATGTTGAGTTTGTCAAACAGCAGGTTCTCGAAGATTGCAAGAACATTGCCCTTGTTCGACGTTAACATCTGACAACACTCTTCATAACGGGTTTATACACCCCATGTGCGATATTTACTAACAGCCAGGCGTACTTTTGTTCCCGAACCAATATTGCTTTTAATCGTTAATTCTCCGTTGATCAGGTCCGCACGTTCCCGCATTCTCGTCAGCCCGGATGTTTGAGTTTGTCGTGCAACCATAAATCCCTTTCCATCATCAGTAATTGTTAAAATCACTTTGTCTACGCGTTTTTGAATCCGGATAATCACTTCGCTGGCCTCTGCATGGTACATAACATTGGTCATCGCTTCCTGGCATATTCGAAAAATATCAGTTTTGGATTCAGGAGTTAAATCATTCTCCTGGAAAGAAGTTCGAAATTTGGTGGGTACACCACTAAGTGCCGAGAACTCGTTACAAAGCCATTCACAACTGGCGTTTAATCCGAGGTCTTCGACCATGGTTGGACTAAGTGAGTAAGATATCCTTCTGATTGAGGTCAGCAATAAACCAGAAACCGCCAGGGCATGTTCGAGCCTGTTTTTGGATGATGCGGTAAGTTCGGGGCTGTTGGTGTTTATCCAATCAATATCCATTCTTATAACAGAAGCCAACTGTGCCAACTCCTCATGCAATTCCGTCGCAAAATATTTCCGGTCTCGTTCGAGACTTGTTTTGAAGTGAGTGGCTAAACTTTTAAACTTTTTATATTTTTCATGCGCTTCATTTTCAATCCTCTTTCTTTCGGTCACATCTTTTGCAATCGCAAATACGATTTCCCGATCCGAAAAATAAATCGATGTCCACTCGAGCCATAGAATGTCTCCGCTCTTCGCAATATACCGGTTCTCAAAATTTAGCAAGATCTGCCCCTCTAATAATTTAGCTCTGCGTTGCTGTGTCAATTCCCTATCCTCTTCATAAACAAACCAGAGTATAGGCCTGGAGTATAATTCCTCCACTGTATAGCCCAGTTTATCAATAACAGCACGATTGACTTTTTTGAAATAACCATCTTTGCCTGCCAAACATATAAGATCAGGCGTGAGTTCAAAAAAATTTATCCCATCAAATGCAGGAAGGTGCGAGTTAAGAATACTCATTAATTGTTAAACTATGATTTTTTTCTAAGAGATGAAAATCGTTCAGAATATTTCTTGAAGAAGTAAAAAAATGAGCAAAAGCAAGCTCGAATTGAAATAAAAAGCTTAATAGAAGCTGCAATACAGGCGACGAGTCCAAAATTCAATCACGACTAAGAATCAAGACATATCGGTATTTGTTCGAATGAGGATTGGTCTGTAATAATCCAGAAAGAAATTGGAAGAATCAGGAGGGTACTTATTCAGAATGAAAGATCAAAAAAATTCGAAAGGAAAGTAGTGGAAGTTTGTGAAATTTGCTTTCAGTCTGTGTTTGAATGTTAAAAGTTACAAAATAGTTTACCAATCATTTGTAATACCAGGTAATAACAGTAAATGTAGTTATGTATTCGGTAAAAACCGTGCAAAGAATCAAACATTTCTAAGACACAGTTTTCTTTAAAGCATTCCGACCGCCATGAATAAATATCAGACTTGTATGAAAAGTATTTGCATGTAACACTTTCTATTGACATCCTGGGACATTTTTCGAACATTAGCGCATTCCAATGTCCCAGGTATATTGGTACACTCTCAACCCATTTATCTTCATTACGCAATGAAAAAAACAACCATGATTTTCCGGATCCTACTTGGATTTATTTACCTGGTCTTCGGCCTGGATTATTTCCTGCATTTTATTCCGTATCAACCACATCACACAGGCAGGGTTGCGGCCTTTAAAGCGGCCCTCATGGGAGTAGGATATTTTTACCCTATGATAAAATCGATTCAGATCGTCGGTGGATTATCCCTGTTGATTAATCGATACGCGCCGTTTTTCGCCGTTGTACTATTCCCTATTAGTGTAAATGTATTACTATATCACACCATTTTAGTTCCTTCTGGCTGGTTAATGGGTGTTTTCCTGATTGTACCGAACCTGTTTTTGGGATATGCGTATCGCAAGTATTATAGTGGGATGTTCGTAAAGAAGCCCGTTTTGTGAGGTGAATGCAAGTTTTCTTCGGCCTGCTGTTGTTCTTATAAGGCCTTGTGCGTAGCTGCATCAACAATTAAATATAGAACCCTTCATTATGTTGAAAGCAAAAAAGTGAATGCAGGTGTTCATCAACGTCAGACTGCTTAGCGGAGTACAAAGCGACCTCTCCAAATCTATTAATATTTAAAAAGCTCCCACTTAAACTCACTTTGGAGGATTGGGATTGTGCTCACAGTAATGCTTCTATTGCTCATACCATTAATAGCAATGCAGTTCACACATGAAGTGGACTGGAGTCTGTTCGATTTTGTTCTAGCTGGTGTCCTACTGCTCGGCACTGGTCTCATGTGTGAGCTTGTAATGAGGAAGGTGAACAAAGCCGAGCACCGAATCGCCATCTGTCTTGCTCTCCTGATAGCGCTGCTATCATTTGGGCAGAACTTGCTGTCGGCATCTTCGGGACACCATTCGCCGGAACGTAGACAGTAAAACCATCAAGGTCGAGGTCAGGAGATCACATATAATCAGTTGGATATTCGGCATAGCTGTTTTTACAATCGGCTTATTGAATCTGTTTTTGTGTACCCTGTTCCGGGAGTTATTTACCTTCTTCTTTCTTGCGTTTACTATTCTCCGGAAAATGCTATTCTCGAGAAAAGGTTCGGTTTCTCAATCCCGGCCGTAGTAAAAATAATCCTGGGCATTGTCATTATTTGGTTCACGTTAGGTG
>DAINQQ010000105.1:11738-18076 GCA_036742645.1 Flavitalea sp. | reverse complement strand
GGAAGGACGGTGGGGAGGATTGAGTCGGGAGTCAGGAGTCGGGACTTAGTATGGTGGACATTGGCATAATAGGGTTGAATATTTATTACACGATGTGGGACAGTTTGTGCATTTAAATATGAGACCCTGGATACTGAATTCGAAATAGTGAATTCTGAATTCTTAGTTCTAACAATTAATCATCGGCAGTCAGTAGCAGAAGAAGCACCTGGTCTTTTGTGAGTTTTGATAATGCTTCCTCAAGGGCCTTGGCGGCGTTTTGCATGATGTCAGAGTTTTTTGGTTTTGAGCCTTCGAAATCGCTGGCAAACTGGTTGAGTTGTTGTATTGAATAGAAATATCCATTCGGTTTTACTTTCACCATGCCGAGGTCATTTTCTGAAAAGATATAGATTCCTGCTTCGAGCTTTTCAGAAAGCTTATCTGCCACCTTGCTATATTCAAGATAACTCCAGTCAGCCTTTAATTTTTCTTTGGAGAAGACCGCCAAAATTGGAAATGCAAGAGCCGACCAGCGATAACTGATTTTCTCTACTGCGAGTCTTTCTAATTTTGTGATAAAAGGATCCTGCGTTTTCCTTTTTAGTCCGAGCCAGCTTTTCTTCGTTTCTGAATCATTCGTGTCTTCGTTCTGTAAAGATTCGAGGTCTTTAATATTGAGTATGTAGAATGCAGCCCTTTGAGACATAATTAGAATTTATCAAGCACTTCAATTAAATCTTTCACTCCTTCCGTTGCTGGTTTCTGGATGGCCGTCAAGTTATACAGTGAAGAAGTGTAGGGAATATTTTTGTCGATGATATATTTTGGAATCTGTGATCTTGAGTAGCTGACTAACCCGGCAGCTGGATAAACAACCAGGGACGTGCCGACGACCACAAATATGTCGGCATCGTTAACAATCGGTATCGCTTCTTCAATCATCGGCACAGGCTCTTCAAACCAGACAATAGCGGGACGTAATTGAGCACCATCTTCCGCTGTATCTCCTAATTGAATATCGCCCCTGATATCATAAATCAATTGTTCGTTTCTTTCACTTCGCATTTTGAATATTTCCCCATGCAGGTGCGAAACTTTTTTCGATCCTGCGCGCTCGTGAAGGTCGTCAATGTTTTGGGTTATTATATGAACGTCAAATTTATCCTGTAAAGATGCTAATCCGTAATGTGCTGCATTCGGTTGTGCTTCCAAAATATTTTTGCGGCGATAGTTGTAAAACTCAAGTACAAGCCGACGGTCCTTTCTCCAGGCACCTGGTGTTGCAACGTCTTCGATGTTGTATCCTTCCCACAATCCATCGCTATCCCGGAAAGTTTTTAATCCACTCTCAGCACTGACGCCTGCTCCCGATAATACAACAAGCTTCTTCTTTGTCATGCGTCAAAGATAATAAGGAAGGTTGCCACGAATTACATGAATTGGTACGAATTCTTTTTTGGAATTCGGCTTTATGCGCGAAAACGCTTTGTGTCCCCCTTGAGTCTCTTTTGTGTTTTTTTGTGTTCTTTGTCATCCCTTGACTACACAATCAAAGGGGTTCACAAAACACGAAGAGAAGACACGAGGTGCACGCCGTTATATGTATTAGGATCCAGAACAGATTTTCACAAAACAAACAGCCTGCTGCGATGCAGACAGACGTTGTTGAAAGCATCTACCATCTTCAGGCTGTCTTTGGCTTATAAGACTTCCATTTCTTAAATGCTAACCAAATTCCTGCGAGTCCTAACAATAATGGCCATATTGAAATTAATCCGAGTAATAAGAGTTTAATGAAATTCCAGCCGTTCTCAAATGCACTTACCATTCGTAGAAAAAAGGATGGTTCAATATCAGTCGAGGCAGAAGGATTCAAAACCTGGAAAAAAGTCAGGTTGATCGTGCTATAGGCCGAAGACTGTCTTAGAAACGCTATTCGGCCTGCGGCCATTTCGATTTGTTCCTGCAGTGCGTTGATCTCATTTTGCACCTGTAAAACCTCTCCCATATTTCTTGCCTGCTTTAATAAGTCAAGATATCGGAGTCGTACCTGTCGCTTCGCTTCCAATCGAGACTTTGTATCTACAACCTGGCCAGTTACGTCTTCAGAAGCGATCTGTTTCCCGAGAAGTTTTTCCTGGCCTGTACCGTTTACAAAAAGACTGACCGCCTCATCGAATTGTGCCACCGGCACCTTGATAACAACGACATTCTCTTTTTTATACTCAGTTTGTGCCTGATCTTCCTCGGCGATATAACCTCCTACCCTTTTTACAGATTCATGCAAGGAGCTGTAATACTTGTTGTAATCTTTTGCCTCGATGTTTAATGTAGCGGTTTTGATTATTTTTTTCTCCCAATCCTGATTCGCATTTGAAGGTATATTAGGCGTTCCTGTAGGCTGACGTTTATATTTTTCCGTTTGGCCAACTGTGTCGGAGACATAGGCTTTTTCTTCATCTTTCATGTCTGCCAGTGTTAGATCTGAAACTTTATTCTGCGCTTCATTACAGGCAATGCAAACCATTAGCAGCAATGCTGCAAGCATTAATAATAGCCATTTCATACAATGATTTTTTAATGATGAATGTGAGGAAACATCTAAGAAATATGAGATGCAATGAAATAAGATTTACATAACTGATGAAAATTCAGTTGCGCATCCTGAAACCATCGATCAACTTGATTCCACAAATCAAGGAAATGTAACCTCTGAAGTATGTTAAAAAACACCGGTTGGGAGAAATCGCAGTCTGACAGTAATGAATATTATTATTCTCCGGCAAGTTCCATGATCACTTTCCACTCTGAGTCGGTTACCGGCTGAACGGACAAACGTCCGAGGCGTACCAATGCCATTTCAGTTAAGCGTTTGTCGGTCTTAATCTGTGTAAGAGGTACAGGCTTCTTTAAACGTTTATGTGGCTTCAGATCAACAACAACCCACGCTTCATCGGTTGTGGGATCCTGGTATGATTCTTTCGATACTTTCGCAATACCCACAATCTCCAGTCCTTCGTTACTATGATAGAATAAAACCTCGTCTCCTTTCTTCATCGACTTAAGATGATTTCGCGCGGCATAATTCCTTACACCATCCCAGGTGGTTTGTTTATCCTTAATTAAGTGATCAAAAGAATAGGTTGAAGGTTCTGATTTTACCAGCCAATAAGCCATGATGATTATGTTTAAGATGAACTATTGAATATTGGTTATAGTTTGAACACTTGAGCCCTCACATCGCACATCTTACATTCTACTTTCTTTTTCGAAAACAAATCTAATGTTTTTGTCGGTACGTAGATGTGTGGGTTGATAGCAAAATCGAAGAGCTCTCAAAACGATGGTGTCTTGATGTTATAGATCGTGTGGTGTTACCCAGGAGCTAAACGCTCACCGAAGGCTGGCTTTTGCCGGCCTTCTTCTTGAGGCCATACTAAGTCCTAAAGTAAATATTCAATACTCTGTTAACAAGGTTGTACAGTTATATGTAAAGGTGGGAAAAGGATTTCATTCAAATGACGCACGTGTTGTGGTTTTCGACCGCGGCAAAAAAATATTACCTGCAGCATATGGCGCTGATCTTGGCGTCCTATGGAAACCGACGCAAAAATTATTGATCAATGCTGCAGCATGGTATCTGTATCTGCAACAGGAGTTTGTGTATGTCGGTGATGAAGGCGTTGTGGAACCGAGCGGTAAAACAAGACGTGTTGGACTTGATATTTCATGGCGCTATCAACTTAATCAATGGTTGTTTGCAGACATCAATATGAATATCGCGAAGCCCCGAACCATTGAATACCCGAAAGGACAAAACTATCTTGCCCTCGCACCAGGCTTCACCAGTACAGGCGGATTGAGTTGGCAAATGAAAAATGGACTTAATGGAAGTTTACGTTACGGACATATGAACGATAGGCCTGCCAATGAAAACAGATCTGTTATTGCAAAGGGATACACCGTTACCGATCTCTCGTTTAACTATACACGCAAGCAATATGAAATTGCTTTCTCTATCGAAAACGTGTTTAATGTAAAATGGAACGAGACGCAATTCAATACTGAATCACAATTGAAGAATGAACCCGCTCCTGTAGAAGAAATTCATTTTACTCCCGGAGTTCCTTTTCTTGGGAGATTGAAAGTGGCAGTCTTCTTTTAGATCGTCCGGTGGTTTCGTGCTTTAATTGTCAGACAGGGGATCGACACCGAGAGCAGTATTAGCGTTAATTCGTTTCAACTCGCGTAATTCGCTAGTTCGTGTTCACCAACCGCTGGCAAGTACATCGGCGAGGTGCATTGTTTGCAGTTTTGAGCCTTTGTGTTTTAAGTATCCATCAATATGCATCAGGCATGAAAGATCGGTGGAAATGATGCATTCAGCGCCAGTATTACCTGCATTGATTATTTTTTGGTCGGCCATCCCTATCGAGATGGGTTCAAATTTTACGGCGAATGTTCCGCCGAACCCGCAACAGGTTTCCACTTCCTGCATCTCTACAAGCTCGAGTCCTTTCACGTTCGACAGTAACTTTCTTGGCTCCTTCTTGATGTTACATTCCCGAAGTCCTGCACAAGAATCATGGTAGGTTGCCTTTGCATGGAAGCTTGCACCCAGGTCTTCTACCTGTAAGACATTTACAAGGAACTCAGAAAATTCGAATGTTCGTTTCTGCAGGTCCTTTACATCGTTATGATAAGAGGAATTATCAAACAGCTTCGCATAATAGTTTCTTACAAATCCAACGCAGGATGCACTGGGAGCTACCACATATTCCGTTCCCTTGAAGTCCTTAATAAATTTAGAGCAAACATCCCTTGCATCGTCCCAAAAGCCCGCATTGAAAGCAGGCTGCCCGCAGCAGGTTTGGTTTGTGTTGTATTTCACGCTGCAGCCAGCTTTCTCCAATACCTTAACCATATTGAATGCAGTCTCCGGATAAAGCTGGTCGACAAAGCAGGGAATAAAAAGTTGAATGTTCATGCCAAAGCACCTCTTACAGGCTAAGCGTTAATTTATTTTTTAAAAGAGTTTTGGAGCAAAATCATTTTAATAGCGGTGATCGCTGCTTCTTCACCTTTGTGTCCGTGGCGTCCACCGATTCGGTCCTCAGCTTGCTGATGAGTGTCGACCGTTAAGATTCCGAATATGGTGGGAACGGGCAACAAGAGATTTAACTGCACCACGCCATCGGTGACACCTCTACACACGTATTCGAAGTGCGGAGTATCGCCGCGTAACACACAACCTAATGCGATAAACGCGAGCGGACGATCATCCTTGTATTTATTCAAGTCCCAATATTTCTTGATACCAAATGGAATCTCGAATGCACCGGGTACAGTCAGGCTCTTAATGTTCTTAACGCCATGAAGCGACAATGTTTTTTTACAACCATTCTCCAGCTCATCTACGATTACAGCATTCCATTCGGTACGTACGATAACAATACAGGCATTCTTTTCGGGAATGCCTGCATCTATTTGTAATAATTTACTGTTGGTTACTTCTGCCATGGTAGTTAAGGGAATTCAACCCACGTTGATCATTTATTACCATTCAAAAACTATTTCACTTTTCCCAAACGCGCGAGGTATTTATCAATCTCTATTCCGCGCTGTGTGGAAGGATACCTTTGTTTGATAATGCTGTACATCTCCATCGCGTCCTGATTTTTTCCCATCGTCTCATACATTAAACCAGCACGGAAAAGATATTCGGGAGAATTGACATTATCCTCTTTGAAAATTGTACCGGCCTTT
The DNA here is from genome assembly GCA_036742645.1 of Flavitalea sp. GTDB lineage: Bacteria > Bacteroidota > Bacteroidia > Chitinophagales > Chitinophagaceae > Flavitalea. Next base: position 12,328 of record DAINQQ010000105.1, on the reverse strand, counting down.
TTGTAATTTTCAACGGCTTCATTCTTCTTTCCTGTTTCAGCATAAGCGTCTCCCAATAAACCCCCAGCTCTCACTTTTAATAATTCATCATCTGTCTTAAATTCTTTCAATTGCTTAATCGCATTATTAAAATCACCAAGCTTCATGTAACAGGAACCTGCATAGAAACGTGCCAAATTTCCCGCCTTGGTACCACCGTACTTTGAAATGATTCTAAGAAAGCCCTGGTTGGCTCCACTGCCGTTCAAGGCAAGTCTTACAGAATCTGCGCGGTAGAATTCTTCCGCTCTCCACATTGCGTCAGCGGCTTTTTGCTCTTCAGGCCCCTTGAAGTAATTCTGATATATCATGTAGCCACCTACGAGTAATACGATGGCGGCGAATCCATATACAATGTATTTGCCATTTTTGTTCCAAAACAACTGCGCTTTGTCAGTACGTTGTTCTGTTGTAGTTGTTGATGCAGGTGCTGTCCCTGCTGGAGTCTTCGTTTCTGTTGCCATTTTTTTTCACTTTTCACACTAATTTTCGCTAATTGTAGCTAATTAACGCGAATGATTATTTATTAAATTTAATTTGCTTGACTACTC
>DAINQQ010000105.1:9124-11638 GCA_036742645.1 Flavitalea sp. | reverse complement strand
ACCACTCACCTAATCTACTATAAACGCATAATTGGGATCTTGAACGACGTCTTTGAGAACTTCATCATCATTTGGCCAGGGTGATTCTTCTGCGAATTTTACAGCCTCGACGACGGTATCATTTGTTCTCTTGTTGATTGCATCGATTTCTTCCTGTGTAGCGAAGTTATTCTTGAGAATAGTATTCAATATTTGTTGAATCGGATCACGCTGTTTGTATTCTTCCACTTCTTCTTTTGTTCTGTATTTCTGCGGATCGGAAATGGAGTGCCCTTTGTACCTGTATGTTTTTAATTCCAACAACGTAGGCCCCCCTCCTTCTCTAGCTCTTTTTACCGCTCTGGACACGGCTTCATGGACTGCTTCTGCACTCATACCGTCAATTGAATCTGCGGGCATTTCGTACGCATCAGCCAATTTATAAATATCTACTACATTGCTCGTGCGCTCCACCGAAGTTCCCATCGCATAGTTATTATTCTCGCAGATAAAAATTACAGGAAGTTTCCAGGTCATGGCGATATTAAATACTTCGTGCAACATTCCCTGCCTGGCAGCGCCATCCCCGAAAAAAGTGAGTGACACATTATCAGTGCCCTTATATTTTTCCGCAAATGCCAGGCCGGCACCTGTTCCAATTTGTGCACCCACTATTCCATGCCCGCCAAAAAAGTAAACATCTTTTCCAAAGAAGTGCATACTTCCTCCCTTTCCTTTCGCGCATCCGGTTGCTTTACCATAGAGTTCAGCCATACAACTGTTGGCGTTAACCCCTTTTGATAAGGCCAGACCGTGATCGCGGTAAGCAGTTATAAACGGATCCTCGAGGCGGGTTGCGGTCATACATCCTGCAGCGATCGCTTCCTGCCCTATGTAAGCATGAAAAAAGCCACGGATCTTACCCTCCATTTTATACTTTTCTTCCGCCATCAATTCAAACTGCCGGATCAGTTGCATCAATTCGTACCAGTAGAGATAAGTTTCACGCGAGAATTTAGTGGCCACAGTTAAATTTTGAGCGGCAAAGATAAGGGGGAAAAAGCAATTTACTGATGCAGATTTAAGATTTCAGGTTTTCGTTACAAAGTGTTTTAATAGTTCAGCAACAGGCGTTTAGCCGGGTTAGCAGCGTTGCACAGTGCCGTCACCGATTTCTATGTCGGCGATCCGGTTCTGGCACATTCCCTGCGGGCGCCTCCGTTCTCACTTGTATTGCATCCTGTATATTGCAGCACTCATTGCATATCAGGAATTTGCTTAAACTTACCAACATATCACTCGTTCAATTCAAAAATTACCTTCAGACTTCATTTTCTTTCAACGAACGTATCGTTGCCTTATGTGGGCCGAATGGGATCGGTAAGACCAATTTGCTGGATGCCATCTATTACCTGTGTTTTACAAAAAGTTATTTTTCGAAAACCGATATCCAAAATGTTTATAGCGGTCTGAATGGGTTCAGAATTGAAGGCAATTTTCAGTTGAATAACAAGTCGGAGCGTATCGTTTGCATTTTACGGGAAACCGGTCGCAAGGAATTTATTTTGAATGACGATATTTATACAAAAGTTTCCCAGCATATCGGCAAGTTTCCCTGTGTGATCATTGCACCTGACGACGTAGCCATTATTACGGAGGGAGGGGAACAGCGGCGAAAATTTTTGGATGCGTTGCTTTCTCAACTGGATAACGCTTACCTGCAAAATCTCATCGATTATAATAAGGTGCTGCAACAGCGTAACGGTTACCTGAAATCCATTGCTGAGAAACGGGTGCAGGATAAGAGTTTACTCGAAGTATATGATCAGCAGTTGATGAAGTATGGCCAATTTATTTTTGAGACAAGACAAAACTTTTTAAGGGATTTCATTCCAGAGGTCACCAGTTTTTATAAGCACATCACGCAGGTAGAAGAAAAGATAGGACTGGCATATGAAAGCCAGATGCAACATTCTTCTTTTGAAAATTTACTCCACCAGTTCCGCGACAAAGACATTTTATATCAACGTACGCACGGCGGCATTCACAAGGATGACCTTTCTGTTAGCTTGAATGGCCAGACTTTTAAGAACATTGCTTCACAGGGACAACGGAAAAGTTTACTGTTTGCATTGAAGCTCGCGGAGTTTCATGTATTGAAGACGTCGAAAAACTTTGCTCCCCTCCTTTTACTTGACGATGTGTTTGAAAAGCTCGATGAACAACGTATGCACAACCTGCTCGACTGGGTCTGTGTACAAAATGAAGGACAGATTTTCATTAGCGATACACACCCGGAAAGAATACAACAACATTTCGGCAAACTTGGTGTGGGATTTCAGTTGATTCGGTTACCTGGGAGCGAGATTGAGGTTTAAGGTTTTGGCTTCCATAGTTTAGCGAGTTCCATAGTTCACCAGTTCCATAGTTCCATAGTTCACGAAATCCATAGTTTATTAGTCCGCGGCTTCACTTGTGGCCCTCACCGACTTTTTTGAACTTGTGAACAAGTGAAACTAACTCGTGAACTATTGA
>DAINQQ010000105.1:0-9024 GCA_036742645.1 Flavitalea sp. | reverse complement strand
TGAAAATTTTAAATTTTAGAATTAATGTGTTGTAGGTGGCTAATTAGCACTTTAGAATTTTCAAATCTTCAAATTTTCAAATTTCCAAATCTTCTCTTCAACTATCTTCCCGCCACATCTGTCCTGAACTTTTCCATTCCTTTTCTGTCTTGCAATGTAACGAAGCAGGTTTTATAGTCTTTGCCCCCAAAAGTAATATTGCTTACATTCTTTCCTTTTAATTGTACTTCGTGCTTTTGTCTGCCATCGGGGCTGTAGATAGCGACGGTTCCTTTTCCGTAGCGCGTAACATACAAGTTGCCTTCACGATCTGTCTTCATTCCATCAAAACCGAAATCATTCACGGTCGCAAAAATTCGTTGACCGGAAAGGTTGCCTTGTACATCTACATCGAATGCCCAGATACGGCGCTGGACACTTTCATTAACGTATAGTATTTTATCATCCGGACTGAGGCAAATTCCATTTGTTGTTCCCATGTCGCCTTTTGCTAACACGGCTTTGCGGTCGGGGCCGACTTTCCATATCTGGCCGCCTTGTTGTTGCCAGTTCGGGTCTGAAGCAAATACAATCCCATTTTTGCTAATACATATATCGTTTGGCTGGTTGAAATCATCATAATGACAATAGACACTCACGTCTTTTGTTTCAGTATTCACCTCTAAAATATTATGGCCGGTGAAATCCGCCACCAGCATATTGTCGTTCGCATTGAACTGAATACTGTTTCCGATGCTTTTATCGGGGAGAGTAACGAACAGATCTACTTTTCCGTCAGGATGTACAAGTCCGATTGTTCCATCCTTTTGATAGTTTACAACAAACAGCCTTCCTTGCTTATCTACTGCCGGGCCTTCGATATTTCTTGAAAACAAATTTTCAGCGGTGTGATCGGTTGCCTTAAATAGCGATTTAGAAAATTCTTTTTCGGGGCTTAATTTCCTGTTACAGGCGGCGCTGATTGCTATTAGTATTAAAAAAATCGTTCCTTTTTTCATTTTTCTAATGGTTGTAAGATTAATGGGCGAAAGTATCATATGTAAGATAGGTTTTGCAACGAATTGCGCGAATTATCGCGAAACATTTAGTGATAATTGGTGTAATTCGTGGTGAAAAAAATTGTATTGTTATTCTAATCTGACCCGTGGATCTACTACTCCATACAATAAATCGGCGATCATATTGACTACTATAAAGAAAAATGAAGATATCAACACTGACCCCATCACCACAGGGAAGTCGAGCTTTTCTAACGCATCCACGGTTATTTTGCCGATACCCTTCCAGCCAAAAATATATTCAACAAAAAAAGCTCCAGCTAGCAGCTCCGCAAACCAGCCTGTAATTGCAGTGATCACTGGGTTCAATGCGTTTCGTAACGAGTGTTTCCATATCACTGCTCTTCTGCTCAATCCCTTTGCATAGGCCGTTCGAATGTAATCCTGGTTTAAAACATCCAGCATAGAACTTCTTGTTAATTGCGTAATGATTGCGAGTGGCCTTATTCCAAGAGTTATTGCGGGCAGTATCAAATTTTGTAATTGTAGTCGCCTGCCTTCAAACGGATCAGTATCATACAGACTTCCGGTCATATGCAGTCCTGTATAATCGCTTAGTACAAAACCGAAGACATAAGCAATAACAATACCCATAAAAAAAGAGGGAGCCGAGATGCCAAGGATACTGGTGAACACAGCGGACGTATCCATCCGGGTGTTCCTTTTTACCGCTGCGAGTACCCCCAGGGGAATTCCAATAAGTGTAGCGATGAGGATTGCAGAAAATGCAAGCAGGATCGTACCGGGAAGAGCTTCCATAAGTATGCCCCATACATCTCGCTTGGATTGGTATGATCTTCTCAGGTAAGGTGCCTTGATCGCCAATTTGCTTTCACCGCCAATGAAAATGCCGTTCAGTTTCTTGGATTCGATTTCTTCCCTTGAATGAATAGCGATTGGCGACACATCGTTGACATATAAAAAAAATTGCTTCCACTTTGGTTGATCCAGGTATAATTCCTTACGGATATTCTCCTGTGTCGCCGCATCAGCAGTTTGTCCCATGATCAGTCGTGACGGATCACCAAAACCCTGGAACAGGAAGAACACAACCACTACGACTCCGACCATAACAAGGAGGCCATAGAGAATGCGTTTTGTGAAATATTTCACCATAAAATTAAAGATGTGAGATGTGCCATGTACTATGTATGATGTAATAAAGAAACATGCAGGGTGTAATATTGGCGATGTACGACTAAATTATAACAGCGGATAGCCTATTAAATAATCTTCATCTTAATTACCAGCTGAAAGCTTCCTAAAACTAAATTTCAATATCTACTTATATCGTACATCCTGGATCGTACATTTCCCTACAATTTATCAATAAACCTCAAAGCTTGCTCAAAATCCGCATACCCCCACTTCTGTACGATTGTTCCTTTTCTTACAAGATACAATGTTGGATTTGTACGAGCTGCGGTTTTGATGGCGGTTGCATCGCATCGCAGTGGAGTGAACTCGAGAAATACGGCAGGCGGATCTCTACGCAGTGCTTCGATCGGAATGTTTGTGACAAGGAAACCCGGGATGTTCTTTTTCTCTGCCTGGTTCATCACCATCGCCAATACCACCGACCAGTCTCTGAATTTATAATCGTTTTTTATGAATAAAAACAACTGGTGGGTTTCCTCATTTAGCAATGCCTGCGTTGTATCATTTCCATAAACGGTCTGAAGTGAAAAGTCCTTGATGGAAGATTCCGCATTTCCTTTTCTAATCAGTTTATCATACCTCTTTATAAATTTGTAGGTTGAATCGTTAAAGTCATCCGGAAACTTGTCGGCTGTAAATTCAACCTGTTTTCCTTTTGACTCATACACAAAACTAATAACAGTACTATCAGGAATTGCGCCCGCGGGTATCTGCATTTTCTCCGGAATGTTGTTACCAACCTTGTAAGGCAAACAATCTACAACCGGTAAATGCTGCAAAACATACCATTGAAGTGAAAACGAAAAAATGGCTGAGAAAAATAGGACGAGTAAGCTGTTCCGGATTGATAACGCCGGCTTAATTCGATTTCTGAAAACAAATATGAATGTGATGAATGCCAGTAAAATCAGATCCTTCATAAACGATTGGCTGGCCTGTAGAGGAATACAATCTCCAAAGCAACCACATTCTTTGATTTTTCCCGAAAACAATGCATAGCCGGTTAGAAAAGTGAAAAAAATGATCAGCAATAGTAACAGCCAACTGAACAGCTGCATCCGCCAGCCAACCAACACGGCAAAACCGGCAATGATCTCAAATGCGATCATCAAAACAGAGAATGCTAGTGTAAAATCATTTAAGGAATGCCAGCCCCACACCTCAAAGAATTCCTGCATTTTGTAGCTGAGGCCTAATGGGTCATTGGCCTTGATAAGACCAGAGAATATAAACAGTAGTCCGACTATAATTCGACTGATGGTAAGCAGATGTTTCATGAATTTTTTTTATCTCGGTTCTTCTGGTACAGATGCTGGAAACCGTATTCTAGATGCTGGAACTTCGATAAAAGGGATTTAAAATTCGTTCGCGTTGGCTTCTAGCATCAAGCATCTGGTATCCAAATTAACTTCCGTGTCTCCCCTCTTCTATCAATATCAACCCAAACAGGGAGTAATTAATTATGTCAATGAAATTTGCATCGATGCCTTCGCTGATCAGGGTCTTTCCATCGTTCAGTAATATTTGGCGGATGCGTAAAAGTTTCATAAGAATGAGGTCTGTAAAACTTTGCTGACTCATTTCGCGCCAAGCTTCGCCATAATCATGATTTTTAGCAAGCATGGTATCTTTTGCATTCCCGATCGCAGCCTCATATAATTTATCTACTTCTTCAATAGAAAGGTCTTCTGCTTTGTCAGTTGAAAGATCCAGCTGGATCAAACCAATAATGGCATAATTGACGATGCCTTTAAATTCACTCGCGATGTCATCTCCGACTTTTTGCTCACCCTTTTCCTGGATTGTTCTGATGCGCTGGGCTTTGATAAAAATCTGGTCGACGACAGAAATAGGCCGAAGTACCCGCCAGGAAGTTCCATAGTCCCGGGTCTTATTAATAAATATTTCCTTACACGTTCGGATAGCGTTTTCATACTGTTGCTCGGTGTTCGTCATATCGGCCGCTCTTTTAATATATTTTTGGTGGAAGTAATCAACAATAATGGCCAAAAATAGCTTAAACCAAAGAATCTTCACATTGAATTGTAAAGGGAGAATATTTGTGATTGACAAACCCCTGGTGATGGGTATTATGAATATAACACCAGATTCTTTTTATGGCGGAAGCAGGTTTAGTGATATGTCAGCTCTTTACAAAGGGTTCAAAAAAATGCTGGATGACGGCGCTGAGATCATTGATATAGGCGGACAAAGCACGAGGCCGGGAAGTGAAAGGATCAGTGTTGAAGAAGAGCTATCCAGAGTAGTTCCTGTTATTGAATGTCTGGTTAGGGAATTTCCTACCGCAATTATTTCAATTGATACATTCTACTCGAGGGTTGCTTCCGAAAGCGTCGCCGCTGGCGCATCCATAGTGAATGATGTAAGCTTCGCAAGCCATGATGAAGAAATGTTATCAGTGGTTGCGAAGTTGCGTGTACCATATGTGTGCATGCATGCACAGGGAACTCCAGACATTATGCAGCACAAACCATCCTATGAAAACGTCACAAGAGAAGTACTCGACTTTTTTATTGAAAAAATAAATATCTGTCACCTGGTGGGGATAAAAGATGTGATCATCGATGTCGGCTTTGGCTTTGGGAAAACCATCAAACATAATCTCGAGTTGTTAAAAAACCTCTCGGTATTCAAGATGCTTGATAAACCACTTCTACTCGGCATATCAAGGAAATCGACTATTTATAAAACATTGAACACAACTTCCGATGACGCATTGAATGGTACAACGGTCCTCAATACGATCGGGCTTTTAAATGGAGCGAATATCTTGAGGGTGCATGATGTTAAAGAAGCGAGGGAAGCAGTATTGCTAGTTCAGGAATACAACGATTGATAAACAATTAAAAAAGGATGCAGTGTTTAAATGCATCCTTTTCATAAGCTTCTACCTGGCAACTATTTATTCTCCGGTTGCTGTGGCGCCGGGATTTGTGGCATCCCCTGTTGTTGTTGGGATGCATCCTTCACACTCGTTACTTCAATTTCAAAAATCAGATTTTCATGTGGCCTGATCACCGGTGGAGATCCCTGCGCACCATATCCAAGTACAGAAGGAATGAACAATCTTCCTTTACCACCTTCTTTGAAAACGGTAACACCCTCGAGCATTCCCGGAATCGCTCCCTGCAATCCTGCCATGAATTCAAATGGAGTAAGCGGATGCTTATTAACCTGTTTGTTGCTGTCAACGTTTGAATCGAAAAACTTACCATCCATTAAATATCCAGTGTAATTGACAGAAACAATCTTACCAGAATCCGCCTGTGGCCCTGTACCCGCGTTCTGGATTTCATAGAACACACCATTTTTGGTCTGTTGTGCCTTGATATTGTTTTTGGCCAGGTACTCCTGGATCGCTTTTACTTCGTCCACTTTTCTTACATCATCTCTTTGTTTTTGTTTCGCCATTTCTTCCATTTGGTCTTGCTGCACAGCCTCCCTTGTTGGTAATATTTCAAGTACACGAATAGTCAACACCATTTTATCCTTTGGTTTGAAACTTGGGGGAAGTTGACCAGGATTTCTCTTGAGCAGTGTGTCTACTTCAAGCACGATTACAGCGCTGTCGCCCTTGCGAAGAAGCGGAAAGATCTCTGCCGGATTGTATTCAGGTCCGATACTATCTACCTGCGCGTAGGTAGGCATAGATCCATAAGTTGTTCCTAATAAAGAGTCGTGTACTTTATTGCTAAAATGAATTTTTATAAGTTCACCACGTTTAACCTGCTGCCCCTTCCCATTGGAAATGATTTTATAGGCAAGTCCGCTTTTCGTTTTTTTGAAGCCGCCTTTTTCAGAGCAACCCGCCATTAAAATCATTAATAAAGCAGAAAGAAAAATTGTTGTTGTTTGTCTCATTATTGAATGTTTAAATTTATGCAAGCATTGTTGTTGTGATCATTGTAGCAATGAACCATTTTCTTTCATTGCGATTATGAATTGTTGAACGGTTTTCTCCAGTGAGTCACAGCTCTTTCCCCCCGAAGCATTGTAATGACCACCCCCCTGGAAGTATTTTCGGGCGAAATTGTTCGTATCAAATTCGCCTTTACTCCTAAAACTCCATTTTCGTTCTTCGTCTCGGTCGATGACCAAGGCAGACAATTTAATGCCCTGGATACTAAGCGGATAGTTGACGAGTCCTTCAGTATCCCCTGTCTTAACCTGGTATCGCAAAAGATCCTTTTTCGATATCGCGATCAAAGCGGTATTGTATTCGTAATACACTTCCATCCGGTGTAACAAAACATGACCTATAAATCGTAAACGATTTTCTAAAAAATTATCGTAGATATTCTCATGTACCTTGGTGTGACGCAGTCCTCTGTCCTTTAAATCAGCTACCATCCTGTGAACGGCAGCGCTGGCGGCCGGAAAACGAAAAGAGCCGGTGTCGGCCATGACGCCTGCATATAGACATTCAGCAATATCGCTATTGATCTTTTCGTGATTGCCAGAATCTATTATGAGGTCGTAAACCATTTCAGATGTAGAACTTTTAGCAACATTGCTGATGCCATAGTCAAAATTCTCGGAATCGGGTTGCTGATGATGGTCTATGAGTATTCGCGTACACTTTAACTGGTACAATTTCGCAGCCAGGTTTTTTGTTCGCGAATAGATATTGAAGTCGAGGCAAAAAACCCAGTCAGCTTCGTCGAGTATGAGGTTGCATTTCTCACGCTGAAGCTCGTAGTCAATCACATGATCAGCGGATGGCAGCCAGTTTAACCAACTAGCCCAATTGGTGGGAGAAATTACTGTTACCAGGTGCCCCCATTGAACGAGGAAGTGATACAAACCCAGCGAGGAGCCCATAGCATCGGGGTCGGGCTTTTGGTGAGTGGTGATCACTACCTTACGGGGTTCAGACAATAATGTAAATATTTCTTGAATAGGCTTCATCAAAATGGCAGCAAAAGTAGGGTATTTCGGGGATTAGGCAATAATGAGCCGATGGTGAATGAGCGAGGGATGATGATCGGCAAGTGATCTCTGGCGAGGATAAAAAGAAAGGGATCAGCGATTGATCCCTTTCTTTGAATAAGTTGTTAAAATCTTTCCAGCCTGCTAAAAAAGAAGTCACCTTCAATCGATGCATTTTCATCGCTGTCACTCCCATGAACCGCATTTTCTCCTACAGAGGCGGCAAATAATTTCCGGATAGTTCCTTCATCTGCTTTTGCAGGATCAGTAGCGCCGATCAATTTCCTGAATGATGAAACGGCGTCATCTTTTTCCAGTATAGCCGAAATAATCGGTCCGCTGCTCATAAAGTTCACCAACTCTCCGTAGAAAGGCCTTTCCTTATGTATTGCATAAAATTCGCCTGCTTTTTCAGTGCTTAATTTTGTCATTTTCATAGCGACAACACGAAATCCTGCCTTAGTAATTTTGTCTAAAATAGCGCCTGCATGCCCGTTTCTCATAGCATCCGGCTTGATCATAGTAAATGTTCTGTTGCTCATAACCTCGCAAATTTTGGGCGCAAGGTAATGCCGATTACGCAATTAGCAAAGCATGATTTTGATGAGCTGATGTGATGATTAGCCGATTAGCCGATGGTTAATCAACTGATATGCTAAGGTTCTAATTAGAAAGTTAAATAAGCTACTGGCAGGTTAATTCACAGATACACTAACATGAATCTTCATAATATTATATGCAGATTAGCTAGTTAACCATCGGCTAATCGGCCAATCATCACATCGGCTCATCACTTGATGTTATCTATCGGTTTTACTGCGTATCCTTTTTTCTGCAAAAGTTTTATTACTCCCTGGTCTCCGGGAAGATGCCCCGCCCCCACTGCAAAAAGCACAGAGCCCTCTTTCATAATAGCCGGCATTAAAGTCACCCATCTCCGGTTCCTGTCGTATAGTAAAAGGTCCATGTAAGATTCCATACCCGGATCACTTTTTTTCATGAGTGAATCCATCCTATCAAGGTCCTGGTCACGATACACGTTCACCATTTCAAGAGTGATCTCGCGATAATTATCGATGCTATCGATATAAGCAAGCAAATCCTTCGCTTGCTTATTGTAGGGAATGCTGTCGAATATACTTGCCTGGAACTCGGTTGTTTCAAGTCCTTTGATTTGTTTATCGTATTGCTTGCTCTCACGCATAATCAATTCCTCCATTCCATTTTTCTTTTCGCAGGTCATCATCTTCTCGCCGATCAGGCTCGATACAAAATACGGTTTGAAGCGATTCATCATTGAAAAAGGAAGCATCGCCTTATTCTTTTCAAAATAGTCTTTAACTCTTTCATATTCCTCAGTAGTAAGAAGATCGGATATTTTAACGCCGTCGTTCATACGAAGATATTTCATGGCGCCCATGAGTTCGGCCATATTATCCATATCTATTTCGAAATATATTTCGCTGCAATCTTTTATAACTCGTTTCAGGTTAGTACTCAACTTCGCATCCGAGGCACATAGTATATGCATAGTGCCAAACAGGTAGGATGGTCGCACGATTCCATTGCCTGAGATCTCAAAAAGTAAGGTTTTACCCCTAAAAGTGCTAGTTATATTGCCGTTAGTACCAGGCATAGTTGCAGATTTCACAGTGCTTTTCTTATTTTGCGCGTGACCTAAACCGGCGAGCAATATAAAAGACAACAGACTCGTTAGCTTTATCATACTGACTGACTTTTCTTAGTTGTTCAATATAGCGCAAATCGCTTACAAAAATAACCCCCAAAACCTCAAGATGAGAAAATCATTCTCGCTAACAGTATTGTTTTTGCTATCCTTAACATTATTGGCTCAGAA
>DAINQQ010000104.1:0-18351 GCA_036742645.1 Flavitalea sp. | reverse complement strand
ACCTCTCGAGCCACATCAACGCCGGTCGGCCCGAAACAATTGAAGAAACCGCAGGAATCGCTCAGTCATTTAGCATTTTAGTTTAATACAACATTCAGGTAAACGCTGGCAAGAATCGTTCATACAAGACATCGGGTAAACCGGGAAAAAACAGTATCTATCGAAAAATTCTGTTGTGCATAAATGAAAGCATTATTGGAGATTTTCTCCTTGTCTACATTCATTAGTCTTTTTATCGCGACCGTTAACTCTTCTTTATTTTCTGGTTCAACCAGGACTCCAATCTTATTGGTATCTACCATCTCGAAGAGACTGGAGTTTCTGGATGTGGTTACCAACGCGACGCCCCCAACAGATAAGATGCTCGTCAGTTTGGAAGGCATCACCAGGTCACTTGCATTGGCTTTTTGAAGAACCAGGTGAACATCGGCCATATTTAGCAGTGCATTCAATTTTTCGAAGGGCTGGAGGGAAAGGAAGAATACATTTTCAATTGCAAGTGATTCCTTCAACTTTAGCAGATTCTCCTTGTAGGGTCCCGATCCGCAAATGACAAACTTGAGGTTTGGAATCTGGGAAAGCAGATTGGCAGTATGTATTATATCCTCCAGGCCCTGCTTCTCGCCAATTGCGCCGGAGTATAAAACAATGAAATCAGAACCGGAGAATCCGAAGCTCTCCTTCAATTGAATTTTTTCCGTCATTGGATAGAGACTTTTGGTATCGACCCAGTTTGGAAAATATGTTATTGTGCGGCCGCATTTTGCTTCAATACGTTTTATCATACCGGGAGATATACTACTGACGATGTCGGCATGCTTTAGAATGAACCGTTCAATACATAGTAAAACATTGATCAACCGTTTTGATCTGATCATTTTGAGATCGCGTGCAGCATCAATCTGCAGATCCTGGATGTGATAAATTAATTGAGCTCGTTTAATCTTTGAATAAAAAAGGCCGATCAGGCCAATTTGAAAGCTAGGCGCCACCGCAATGATATGATCGAATTTCTTTTTGAATAACAATGGCAGTATGCTGAAAAAACAGGAAAGGCAGAATGAAAAATCAAGCACAATTCTCTTACTCCCGGAAGGTCTCGACGGGACATATTGCGGACACCTGTAAATCGTAACATCGGTATTCGCTCCCGAAACCTGCTTAATCTCTTTCTTATACCACCATGAAATTTTTTTATAGGGTGCCTGTACTTTCCAGAATGGATAGTATGGATAGGATGTAATTACGGTACAATCATATCCAGACTTCGCAAGGAAGTCGACCATTTCACCGTTATATTTACCTACCCCCGTAAGCTCGGGATAGAAATTGCCACCAAGCAGTAGTATCCGTTTTTGCTTCATAAAGAAAAGTTTTCATGAATTAGTAATTGATGCCGTTAACACATGTGCATTCAGGGCGCACTTTTCCTGTTCGGGCAAAACCCGTTACTGGGAAAATTTAAAAAGTGGCAAACACGTAATTACGCGTTTTCGGCAGGAATGGAGGACAGGGTGAAGATCAGGCTCTATTCAACTTTACAACTCTGAAGTCCTTTTCGATTTGACCGGGAATATAAATACACCAGCATGCCGATTGCTGCATAGGCAAGAATATTGAACAATGTATGATGATCAAAAAATGTGTCCAGGTGCCATTTTCGGTCAAGGGCTAATAAAAGCAATGCAATCCGCCAGCAATTGATAAACCAGATGATCATTATTCCCCCTATACTCCAAAAGAATTTCCTTTTCATGGTTCCTTGATGTGAGACCACAAAGGCAATCCAGAAACTGATTATCCCTAAACCCAGACACGGCAACCATACAGTAACCCATGCGCCGGTGCTGGATCTCAAATGCTGAAAGTTCTCGACATGCGCATCAATTCCAAAAAGCGCGACGATTAATTCTGAACAATATAAAATGGAGGCTGTAATCCAGTTTATATAGTTCAGATGTTCTTCAAGAAATACGCTGTACACCCTCCCGTTCGGGCTTGTTATTCCCAGATAGAAAATATTGAAGTAATACAAGCCTAACAATAAAACCAGGAACTTCCCAAAAAATGAGAGGTCAAAATACTTTGATATACCTGCTACCGCTGGCTTGGTTAATGTTGACATGATGGAATACTGTAAATTGATGCTGGCGCTTTACTTAATTCTTACTTTTCCACTGCTTCCCCATACATTCTCCTGTTATCACGAGCCTTCTTAAAACCGTATCCAATCCCTGCAGCAAGAAGTATTGTTAACCCCGCATCGAATGGTGCACTCGTATGTGGAGGATGAGCTTGCGGATTGTTGTTATCAGAACCTGGAGTGCTTACAGAAGGAAAGTTTGGAATATCTGAAGGATCCTTACTAAAGGATTTTGTACTTAATGCAAGTACTAATCCACACGTAATGAAGGCAGATTTACTAATAAATCTCTTACTCGATAAATTCTGCAATTTCGATAATGATAATTTTGAATGCATAATTACTTATTAGGTGGTTAATAAAAATGTCTTCCTTCTTGCGGATACGAGGATAGTTAATTCAAAGGAATGTGATCTCTATATCATGTGGCCAGAGATTCCGTTAGATGAAGATTCACTTAGGCGTTAATGTAAATTAGATAAAAAAGAAAGCCCTTCTAAGTTCATTATTGTTCATTTATAAAATGCATGTAATGAACTGTTCGAAAGTTCTTTGTATTTGATGAGAAACTTTGATCGGCGAGCATCTCCAATGCTTCTTACCGATGGCGCTTCATACACAAGCGCTTTAATTGTTCATATGTACGTCGCAGTTTGCAGTTCTACCTGGTGATTTGCCGAATTGAGCTATGTGCATTTCCAGATATCTGCAAATAATATTCCCCCTTAGACAAATGCGGCGGTACAGCAAAAGTGTATGTTGCTGATCCCCCTGCATGAATAATTTTCCCTGAAAGAATTACCTGGCCTGTATTGTTAACCAGCTTCGTGATGTACTCACCTTTTACACTGGCAACGAGTTTTACCGTTATGAAATTTTTGATTGGATTGGGATAGACAAGAAATTCAGACCTGCCTAAATTAATATTTGCGTCAACCACTTTGCTAAAAGAGGTCTCTCCAGGTCGGTTAAGAATTTTGATCCTATAGTAATTCTTGCCTGCACAGGCATCACTATCAAAAAATCCATAATCACTTGAGTATATGTCACCATTTACCTTGCCGAGTAAATAAAAGTCCCGACCGTTGATGGATCTTTCAACTTCAAATGTTTGAATTTTCTCCGGGCTCTGCAAGCTCCAGTCCAGTTGAATTCCGTTGTCTTTTTGATACGCTCTCAAAGAGGTGAAATTCACCTGCAATAGGTATAGTTCCGGGCAAAACTTCAATCGTGCAATGGCCATTTGATGACCTGCCGCATTACTGCTATAAGTATGTATCCTTAAAGTTGCTGGTTTTGTGATATCAGCAAGTGGATCCATGACTGGAACATCTACTGTAGGATTATTTGCATAGGTGATTTTGACAGAATTAACTGACGCCGAAATCGAGAATGGTTGTAGCTTATTAAACACAGGGAACATGACATCAAGTCCGCCGGAGACGATTGTGGAATTGTTGGCTTTCATCGAGCCATTTGGCCAGTTGTCAACCCGGTATAATCTTGCAATAACCCGGTCAGCGTTGTCAAGAACATCAATCCATCCATCGCCACCCTGTGAGGGTTCGATCCATGCTGCATCTCCTGAAAGAGTCCAGCCGGGGAGATTGTTTGGACCAAGGCTTCTTTTTATCCATACAGTCTTCCCGGTTGTCGCCGGGTAGCTCAGTAGAAGAATGTCCCGCTCATTGTCTTTATAGGTTGTCCTATCGGTAGCAATAAGCAATTGATCATAATAACTGTTATTATAATCAGAAAGATTCCTGGTCCATCCTCCTGTGCCGTTGATGAGAGTTTGATTATATGGCAATCCTGCCATCAAATCCGTACACTGGTCTACTGGTTGAACAGGGGTACCGGATTTCATTACTGTCATTTGCTGTTCCTGGATAGAAGAAAGATTGGAAATCTTCCAACGGTGTACACCTGCGTGCGCATTTTCGTCACAGTGATATAAGTAAATATCATTTCCGACTTTCACATATGTTCCTGAGTTCGCATTTCCAGCCATACCAGGATATGCCTCGATGCCACTTTCCTTTGCAACGTTACCGGCAACGCCAAATTGCCCAACAAATAATCCATTCTCGTAATAGTGATTGTATTTATTTGTCTGTAATCCTTTCCAAAATTCGCCATTGTATCCCCAGAATATATTTCTGTCAACTACCTGCATATAGTTCCCGGCATTTCTTACGTAGTTGCCAATGTCGTATACGCCATCATCCGGGAATTCGCCAAGGTAATTTACATGCGTGCTACGGGAAGTTTTAAAAAGCCAGTTGCCATTCTTAATTCCTCCAAGGTGCCACCCGGTACCACGACCAATCGTACCATTATCCGCAGAAAATGTTGCTACTATTCCTGATGACGTCTGGTTGTTCCTTCGCAAATAGCCATCCGTGGTTAATGGATCTGTCGCAAGCACTACGGGACTGGTCTCAACATCAACATAAGGTCCCCAGAGCGGGTTACCTGTCGCATCAAACCCGGTTAACAATTTCTTCTGCCAAAAGGTCGGCTGTCCTGGTACGTTATTTCCAATCTGCCACACAGAACCATCCCTATTCAAATCGCATTTATAATGGCTTTCCATATGGATTCCTGTATGCCTGATCCCGGTATTCAGACTAAGTTCTACAAGTTCGAGCGACAGCGGGCCATCAAAATACAAAGCATATGTTCGCCCGTTGCTTAATGTGGTAACTGATCTCATCCTGTTTGCATCGTAAAGTGTGGGCAGAGTAATATTCCAACTCCAATTTCTGACAAACTTCCAGGATCCGTTGTTTGGAGAAAGTGGCTTTGAATAATCAATTTCAAATTCCAGGAAATCAGAAAATATTCTTGAAGGGTTATTGATATCAGTCTGTGAACTGTATGAATAACCCATATATTGAATGTTGTCTATATAATTTCCATTCGCTGCGAAATGCTGGCAACGCATATTACCATAGTCCCCGACCCAGAATGAGCCATCGGACTGAAATGCAACGAATGCATGGCTGCTTCCATAGTTCGTTTCAGAAAAAATCCGTGTATTATTGAAATAAAACTTGTCATCATACACTGTGGGATTACTGTAATTTTCAGCCCTGCCCACGGTCTGCGCCAATTGCCCATTATTAGTATCGTAAAATTTTACCTGGTGATAGATGCCCCTGTCGACTACAGCGATTTTGGAGCCGTCGGGCGATAATCGCAAAGCAAGTGGATCGATCAAACCTGATAACGTAACGGTCGCTGTCCCAAGCGTGCCATCTGAATTAATTGGATACTTTGAAACGGTATTCGCGCCTATTATCATCCAGAGATCTGTATTGCTGCAGGAAATATCCCTTGCGGAGGCATAACCGAGATTTTGAAGCAACTGGCCAGTATTCTTATTATAAACAGTTAGGCGGTTAAGAGAACTATTCGTTGTAAATAAAAAGTTTCCGATGTCCTGCACAGCGATTCCTGTGATATAGTCGGGATCATTTACAACGTTTAAAGCACTGTAGGTTGTCGCTCCATTCGTGACAGCAGTACCTGAAGAGAAAGAGGCCATAGCGTCAACCCCGGAAGGATTGGGATCCAATGCTGATACAAATGTTACCGGGTTGCCTTCCCATGCCTGTCCACCGAAGTATACTTTATTGACGTCTGCCGCGAGGAACCGCAAAGCAGCTGCTTTGGCACGGTAAGAAGTAGTAACAACATTCGGTGAACCAATAGTGAATTTCCCATGCGCCTGTCCCTGTTCGTTATACCCCACTGCGAAGTACATTTCATTTCCTATCTGCACCATGTTGGTGATCATCTGCATGGGATGATGAACGCTTGAGCCGGAGGATTGCAATGAAGTATTTCCTAGCACTCCTTCCCAAACATAATTGACATTGTTAGATAAGACCTTCGCTATATAATTTCCGTCAGCAACATAATTACCATCGTCGTCTTTACCGTCCCAGATGGAAGTGTGCTGACCGGCGGAAAATGTTTTCCCGCTCCAAAGGGTCCTGATAAGGGTACTGTCAGGTTTATAAATTCCCCCGGATGTTTTTGAGGAGGTTGACAGTGTAAATGAAAAACTGATTGCGGTAGTTGAGCTCTGACCAAATGCTCCAGGGAGAAAGAAAAATAATAATACAGCAATTAAGCAGCTTAAGATGTTGGATTGTTTCATAGGTTTCAAAAGGATAGTAAGCTGCGCCGGAGTTTGTAGCTCCGCGTCACTTAAAATGGTGTTTCTCGTTCATATGCATTGATTGAAGTTTATTTACCCCAACCAATATATGCTAGCCCAGCAAGAACTGTGCTAAAAAATATTGGCTTAGATCATATTATTTAAATGAATTTCCTGAAATTTTTATTTCAATTCTCTGATCTTACAATAGACCTGGTTAAAGTATGACATTTTTAAAATGGCAAATGCAAGGCCCCTCGGGCCATCCCTGAATCCTCCCAAAAAGACAAAGCTTCCCAAAAAGAAAATCGGCCCTATCCATACAGTTTGCAGTAAGAAGTATTTGCACCGCTGTTTCCAGGTCCATTTTACTTTTTCCGTTCTATCATTTAATACTTTGACAAAACGCCTGGCCTCCCAGTCTGCATAATCAATATGCTTATTCACATAATGATTAACGCCACGGAAATCCTGATGATCAATCTTGTTTTTTATGATTCCGGTTGAACCTTTAAGTATAGGATGCTCGTGAATCTCCATATCAAGACCACTCCATTTGTCCTCCTGGATATGTTCATATTCACCTTTGCCAACCTGGAACAATGCAAGCTTCTTTAATGGATACCCACCCTTCAACCTGTGTCCCATGAAATAGATGGTGTATTTCAGCCAGTAACCAACGAAGGAATTCCCGCTTGTCAATTGATCCCTTAGTTCTTTTTTAAATTCTGCGGTCAGGTATTCGTCTGCGTCAAGAAACAATATCCACTTTGTATTGGGAGTATGGTTCCGTAAATACCAGTTTCGTTTCTTGGGGAATTGGCCATTCCACTTAAAGTCAATAAGCTCGATCTCATACTGCTTAGCAACTGCTTTTGTGTGATCAGTACTTCCCGAATCAATAATCACTATCTTTTTAGCAAGATCCTTTCCTATCGCGTCCAGGCATCCCGGAAGATTTCTTTCTTCATTCTTCACAGGAATTGCAATGGTGAGATCGAGGGGGAAATTTTTCTCGGGAAACATATGCAAATAAGGTGTGGAAAGATTAATAGGAAAAAATAGCCGTGCTGGTAACACCAAGGCGCCCCGGCCCAACAGATTCAAAGACTTTTACAGACTTTGCAAGGCAGTTTTCTTTTAATTGAGAATACCTCCAAAAATCATCAACGATTATGTATTGACCAGGTTTCATCCTGGGCTCGACATACTTAAAACATTTTATTCTCTCCTTGAAGGACCAATCCTGTCCATCTATAATAATGATATCAAATTCTCCCCTGTCAACAGTTCTTAAATACCCGCTGTTTTCGAAGTCTCCAGAGTGTTCAAAATCAAATGGAGCGTAAACTACTTCCACGTTTTTAATCTTTAACGCATGCAATCGGGACGCCACAACCTCCATCCATTTTTTATCATCCTCCACTGAGACAATACTCTTCGCCTTTTTTGAAAAAAGAATTGTTGATCCGCCAGTGCCATATTCAAAAATTCTTTTCCCTTCAATAATAGAGTTCACATATTTAATAGCCTTGTATGACCACCATGGCAAGCCAAGGTCGATCGGCAATGGCTGATCGAATACATTGTGTCTAAAGTATGGGGAAATTAAGTCGGGGTTACTAACAAGGTTCATAAAAACCTTTGCAACGCGTTCGGAGTTAGTCAGGTTCATTATATGTGGATTTTTTTTCCAATAACTTTCCCAGGATTGCCAACTACTATGCAATCTGAATCTATACTCCTGGTAATTACACTGCATGCGCCAATCACTGCATTTGGACCGATTGTGATGCCTGGCATGATGAACGCCCTTGCACCAATGAATGCATGAGCACCTATGACAATTGGAGAGGTGATAAGATTCAGTGTAGGTGTGTCAAAAGCATGAGTTCCTGTACAAACATAGACTTCCTGGGCAACTGTAGCATGCTCATGAATTTCAATTAAACCAAGCGAATAAATATTTGTACGGTCTCCCAGGGCAGCCCGGTGATGTAAAATTAAATTCCAGGGAATCTGTATTCGTGCACGCTGGTGAACAAATGGACGTCCATGTATCGTTGCGCCAAATATTCTTAACCAAAACAGTCGCCACCTGTTCGCTGGTTTTGGAGTCCATGAACATAATATTGTCCAGACATATTCCCATGCCAATATTTTTATCCGCTGTGTTTTTGTCCACGGGCTACTATACCGCGATTCCTGCGAATGAATATTCACATCACTATTAATGGATAAAGTGCTGCTCATTCATGCTTTTTTTAAATTCTTTGATAAAAGAGTAAGCAATTTTTTTAGTGGAATGACTTTCCCGAACCTTTAATGCTTTAGCAGACATCTGGAACCTTTGTGAGGTTTCTTTTTGCATGTATATGATGGCCTCTCGCAAACAACTGACAGCATCCCTGCCCCGGTGGTCGAATACCAGACCATTTTGCCCATGTGTGATGAAGTCTCTAAAACATTCAAGATTTGAAACGATGGGAACACAGCCCCACGCCATTGCTTCCAGGGGCGCCAATCCAAACGTTTCACCTTTCTCTGCCACTGATGGATAAACGAAAATTGATGCATCACGATACATCACGTTTAGGTCATGGGCATCGAAGATTGGTCCTGTGAACTCAACATTTTGATCGGATAGTTGTTTGAGCTTTTCCAGGTATTGACTGCCGCCACCTCCTGCTGATATCTCCCATGGACCAACAATTTTAAGCGTCCAACCCTGAATGTTTTTGAATGCCTGTATCAGGAGTTCCAATCCTTTTTCCGGGTGGATTCGCCCGCAGTACAATACGATATTCTTTTTCTCTTTGAGATCGAAATCAGTGGAATTCACAAACGGCAGCGGATTGGGAATCATTTTTACCTGCCGATGATTATCAGGTGAAAGTTCTTTCTTGATTGCTTTTTCAACGAAAGAAGAATTAGCCCGTAAAATCAGTGAGCGAGTATACCATTTCATTTGTCCCTTTGGAACTCTTGCCACGTCAACAACACATCGTTTCTTAAGGCCGCGGGGGAGAATGATCGGTGCCCAGAAAGTATTTGTGATAATGATATCAGAATCCGGCGGTATTATCTTCTTGCCCCGCAACGTGTAGAGAAGGTCAAGCCATTTTAGGTAAAAGCCCGATGAGGGTGTCGAATATCCTTTGACCCGCTTATGAAGAACCCCATCTATCCATTCCTCTTCTCTCATCCCCGGATAGGTTCTTGACACCTGTATAACTTCATGTCCTTCGCGCGCAAAATCCTTTGCCAACGCGAACCACATTTTCTCAACTGCTCCACCAAGAACGGTAGGTACCGGAAGGAATGCTCCTTGCAGAATTGTGATCTTCACTATAAGACTATTATTACTTTTTATTGTAGGAGTGATGCCAGCGCACTGGCGAATTGACCGACAGCAAACTTGCGCTGGTACAGAGCGCTCGCGTTGTAAGACATCCCATCTTTTGTAGATAAATCCGAATCTATCCAAAATTGAAATAATGATTTGCAGCCTGAGAGGGTATCGGCTTCCACTTTTCCGGCTTCAAATTGTTCGATCTCTTTCCAGATATTGATCTGGTCAGAAATCAGGACAGGTTTTCCACATGCCAGTGCTTCCACAACTGCAATTCCAAAGTTTTCCTGGTGGCTGGGTAAGGCGAATGCCTCGCAACCATAAAACGCACCCCATTTTGCATTGCCTGATAACATGCCTGGAAAAAAAACAGAATGACGAAGCCGTTCATCATTGTTGACGGACTCCCTGGTTTGCCGTCCAAAGCTTTCATTAAGCCCCGGACCAGCTATTACAAGTTTTGGAATATCTGTAGCCTTGTTTTCAGTAATTGATTTATAAGCGCTGATAAGAATGTCCACTCCTTTCTTTTCATGGACTCGACTCAAAAAGAGAAAGTAGGCCTGATCCCTGACTTCGGGACACACTGCGAAAAATGCATCGGTCATGGCCTCAGAAAAGGGCGGTGGATCTTCAACACCTAATCCAACAACTGTTTCCTTCTTCGGTGCAAATGGCTGGAATGATTGCCGAGCCAGACGCAGTTCTTCGTCACATGTGTATAATACGCCATCAGCCTCATTCACAATTTTGTTCTCGAGAAATTTCCAATAAAAAAAATTCCTGATAGCCTTTAACCTTCTACCAGGTGCTTTCTGAAAGTAGGGATCAAGCATACCATGTGGCATCAGTAATATCCTGCACTTCTGATTTAAATGGAGGATTCTATTCCACGCCCTGGCAGCTCTTCTCGTGGCATATGCATGGTAGAGCCACATCCCATGAACAATTACTGTGTCATATCGTAATAGATTTTGCTTCAACCAGGGCGCCAGCTTTGAACTATAGCACCATGGCCCTTTTCCGGGACCCAGTGCATAAATCGGAAACTCTTTAACTAAATAATTTGCATTTGGATCATCCAGGCATACGACTTCATTTTCCATGCCTTCACCTGACAATCCTTTGATCATGGTTATGACGGCCTGCGTAACTCCACCAGTCCGTGGATCCATACCGGCAGTTACATGTAAGATTCTTCGACGCATTAATTATTGTTGAGAAGAGATAACCCGTAGATAGACCTGTTCAATCTTCTGAATCGATGATGAATAATCAAAACTCTTACAGTGCTCGATACCCGATGAAACGATTATATCGCGATCTCTCTCCGGAAGATTCACTACTTTCTCAATTACCATTGCGCCCTCTGACGCCCATAACAGCTCGTCGGCATCAGAATATCGGGGAATATAAAAGGCAATATCTTTTCCAACCTCTGTCATAGGCGCTTCACCAGTTGTGATCACAGGGCAACCGGACACCATAGCTTCTGCAATCGGCCAGCCAAATCCTTCCGCAAAAGAAGGGAATACAAAAACCGTTGCTCCTGCATAAGCCATGCGTACGAAATAATCCTCGACGCCTGGCAAAAAATAAATTTCGTTTTTGAATTGAGATCTTTCATAAATATCGATCAATACAGCGTCAGGTGCCTCACCAATAAGGAGTAATGGTAATGACACCTTGCTCATCTTTCTCCAGGCATCATATAGTTTGATTACTCCCTTCCGATTTTTGTACCATTGATTGCCCCCGACATGAAGAAAAAATCCATTTGAAAGATTGATTTGAAATTTGTCACCCAGCTCACGTCTTGCATTGCCAGCATCAATTTTTGAAAAGGTTTGATTCATGCCATTATACACAACTGCTGAAGTGGTAGGAACGGAACGTAAGAGTTGATGAAGATCCTGCCTGGTTTTTTTTGATACCGATATGAAATTCTTTCCTTTTGAATATCCCTTAAAAATAAACGACTGGTACAATCTGCCCGTGTAGCTTGTTCTGTTTTCCCTAATCGTTCCAAGGGCAGACTGCTGCGCCAGGAAATCATGACAATGAATAACGTGTGGCCTCTTTACAACAAGAGGAACCCATGGACCTAATGCGTGATCCGTGAAAATAAATAAGGTGTCTGGTGAACATTTTCTTAAACGATAACTCACCCGTATTGGAAATAACAGGAATTGATCAATGTACCCGAGCCACTTCTTTATTCCACCCGTTATTGGAAGCTTATAAAAAACGGGCCTGGGCGCCCATACCTCTACAGTGTGTCCGCGATGCTGCATTCCTTCCGAAAGCATCCTGGCAAATCGCGGCATACTCTGCGAGCAAAGAAAAGGTGGGTGTGAGAAAAATATCAGGTTGAGCTTATGCATTGATCACGAGGGTATGGGGCCCTTTTGAATTCTTATAGAGTTCCTTTGTAAGTGATTTTGCCGCGCTTGTAACAGAGTAATCTCGAAGTTTCTCTGTTGCCCAGTCAAAGTCTCTGTCAAACGTCGATAATCTAATCACACTTTCTGCCAGTGCTTTTTCATCATTCTCCTTAAATACGCCGAACCTCTTCCAATTTCCAAAATCAACGCTGCATCCAACAGCATCACTTACGATAACTGAACATCCCGCCTGCATTGCTTCATTAGCGACAAGCCCCCAGGTTTCACCCATTCTTCGGGAAGGCAGCACAAGCACATCCATGGCGAGATAATGTTCTGGCAATTGTGTTTGGTTGATAAACCCCGCGAAATAAGTTTTTACCCCGAATCTCTTCTCTGCCGCTATGGCCTTTTGCTTCAACTGTTCTCCTAATTCGCCACTTCCGACAAAATACAGGGTAAGGTTTTCAAGCAAGCCGCGGGGCAAGTGTTGAAGCATGTCGTAGAGAATCGTCGGGTTTTTCTTATATATGAACTTACCTGAAAAACCCAGGACAAGATGTGATTTGGCAATCCCGGCATTATTCCTGGCCAGCATTCTTAACTCGACTTTCATTGTATCATTGATTTTCTCAAACCGGTTAACCGTGCAATAATGTGCTGGAAGAAGTTTGGCAGAGGTCACACCATGTGCCAAATAATGTAAACGATTGAGTTGTCCAATAAAGAAAAACTTCTTAATACCGGAATAGGCTATCCGATAAAGCCAATTCCTCACAATCGACTTCACCGGCGTCCGTTTAAATGCAATGTCCTGGTTTTCGCACCTCAACCAAACCGGTATTCCCCGTCGGCTAGCTTCCATATAAGCAACAAAATCGTACTTGTAATGAAGACCTGTGAGCAGTATTGCAGTTGGAGAATACTTTTCGATCTGTTCCCTTACACCTTTCCCTGTCAAGGATCGCCAGCCAGATAAAGGCGTTCCCTTTTCAGCATGTAGAATTGAATAAGAATATCCTTCCAGGAGAGGTTCATCCCATGCAAGCGTCTTTCCGAAATCTTTATCGTTATATCCTTTGATAGAACAATCGGAAGCATAGGCTACATGCAGCGAACCAGGAAACATTAATTCCATTTCTTTCCATACAGGCACCCTGTATTGCACTGGATGTGAATCAAAAACCAATAATCTGTTCATAAATCAATGCTTAGAGCGACCATCCTGGAAACGGGTTCGGATAAAACCTTGGATGATCTGCCGGTGAATTATTTGTTTGCACGACCCTGGCAAGGAACGATTGTTCAGACCTTACGACGAACGTAACAATCCCAATTGCCATCCACCACCAGATAGAAAGCGGAGGTTGAATTCCCAATGGTGCGATGATTCCCTGAATCGCGATATATGCCATTGGAATTGCGGCAGCCATAGAATAAGTCCTGTTGCGTAGTTTTCGCCAGAGTCGATAACAGGTAACGATCATCCACAGCCTGAATCCATACCAGATTATAGCGAGATAAATCCCACCTTCCCAAAATGTAGTTGCCATATCGCCTTCAGTCCAGAAGCCGTCTTGCCTGGCTTCAGAAGCATAGGAACTAACAATCGCCGAGCCGTTACTCATCACCCCCAATCCATTTCCAAACCAAATAGATGTATCATCCTGATCACGGAACCAACTGATCCATTCAGTAAACCCTCCGAGGATTCGGGTTGTCAATTCTTCTTCATGAGTAGCGCTTTCACTTCCCATAGACCTTTCCTCATAGGCCATGAAGAATTCGGGTTTCAAAGTTTTTATGACAGTTAACATGACTATGCCAGCTGCAATAACTAACCCACCTTTCAGGAACCAACCAGGCCATTTTATGGAGATCAGCAAAAATCCAAGAAGAAATGTTGCGGAAAACCCAAGCACTGCCGTTCTTCCACCGGTTATAAAAGCACTGATCACGAGCATAACCGCTAACAGGAAATATATGGGTCCTTTATACCGGCTGGAGAATCCAAATAATTTTTTTGGAGGAAGGAAAAAACTTGTTGCCAGGAAAAAGGATTCCGCAACGAGGAAAAATGAATACTGCGCGGTGAACGAGAAAGTTGATGCAACTCTCAAATATCCACCGGCCGAAAATCCCTCCAATGATTCTCCACCTACACTCAAATTCAACCAATGCGATGCGGGTAGCGCATTTTGAATAATTGCCACAAGTGCGGTTGGCATAATCATAACCGCAACAAAAAAGATAAATCTTCGGAATCTTTCATCATTGCTATCCGAAAAGGAAATCGCTACTCCCACCCCCGTGATTATATAAAGCAGGTACTGTTTTGCGGCAAACATTGCGAGCATCGGATCTTTAAAGCTTGTATAATTCAGAAGGGGAAGGAACATGACAAACAGAATGGACCATGCCGATCGCAACCTGGAAACGACACCTTCGAGTTTGAGCGACGCTACTTTGAAAAGAATGATCATGCATAAAATATCCTTTAAAAAGAATACGGGAGTCCTCAACACTGGGAATAACTTTCTCACAATGCCCTCAAAAACTAATGTTATGATCAGCACATACAGTAACCTCTCGCATTGAGAGGTGATCTTTTCCCGATTAGAAAACTTCGTCATCACTCACCAGTTTAGATAGTGTTCTTACCAAATTGTTACCCGTTTCTTCCCATCCATTTAAATCCTTTGATTTTTTGTAAGCATTGAAACGAATGCGTTCATACAAATCATTATCATCAATTAACGCCTGTAATTTCTGAGAAATCGCTATGCTATCGCGAATGGGAACAATGAAACCCTGTTCATCATTGTTAATAATATCATCGGCCCCGGTGTTGGTTGTAGCAATGCTTGGCAAACCGTATGACAATGCTTCACCCACTACGAGGGCAAGCCCTTCTTCAATGGAAGGGAGGCAAAAAACGTCTGCGGATTGATATATTTTTTCAAGGTCCTTTCCTTTTAGCACCCCTGTAAAAACTATATCGTGAGTAATGGTTAAACCTTTTAATGCTCCATCATTAGCATTTGGTCCAACGAGGACCAGCTTCTTTCCTGGATGCGATATCTTATGAAATGCCTCAATCAAATACCTGACGCCCTTTCGAACAGATATACTGCCAACAAACAGCACAGTAAAACTCTCCCTGTTCCCGGGGGTATGATTTGAACGATTTGTACAGGTATTAAATCCATATGGAACCTTGAGCAATTTGCTTTCTGGGAATCCTTTTACCAGGAAACTTCTTTTTACAAAATCAGATGGAAGAAGAATAAAATCTGCTTCATTATATTCCTTTAGTCTTCTTAATTTCTCTTTTTTCGGAAAAGGTTTCCATGCAATACCTAAGCTCTTATGTTCTTCTTCGAGAATTCGTTCCTGGTTTTCCACATGACTATTCACTGCCTCTACTACGGTTATTACACCGTTTCTTTTTGCCATGCGGGCAGTTTCCAACCCACTCCCGTTGTAAAACAAAAAAACGTCAGCGCCCTTCAAATATTTTTTGCAGGAAAGATCCTGTTCTATCTTTGAAAGGTATCCCAGGTATCGGGATATACCTTCCGGTAATTGCGCCTTGAGGCTGGCGACATATAGTGTTTGCAACAGATCGGAATGGTGAAGCATGCCGTTCAACTCAGGCGCTTTGGCCTGTGGGCTTATCCGCGGAAAGCCGCTGACGAAAGCCTGCAGGCACCCGGCCCTTTTCAAAGCGTGCGCATACCTGTAATGGTGAGCCCTGTTTGGAGCGGTGTAAACTACCTTCATTTAACTATGGATTGGAACTTCAATAGCATCTTCAATTATGCCCAAATATTTTCCTGCAATGTTTCGTGGATGATGTGCAGAGATATGGGCGTTAGCATATTCACGCAACTGGTGCTGAAGGGGAGGATCATCGATAACGGTTTTGATCACACGTACAAAATCGTTGACATTGCCCTTCTTAAATGTCAGACCCGCATCGCCCACAGCATCAGGCAATCCCCCACCATCAGAAACAATTGGGATGCAACCGCATGCCATACCCTCCAGCGCAACAATGCCAAATGGCTCTTCCCAAAGTGAAGGAACAAATAGATACTTATGTCGATTAAGGCAGATGGCTAGCTTAGGACCTGTCAAAGAACCTTCAAATTGAACATAGAGTTCTAATTTAAGTTCCTTCACCGTCTGTTGCAGTTTCACTTTTTCGGGTCCAGCCCCAACAATCGTTAACGAATACTGCCTGGTGTTAGGCATCGATCTACTCTCGTTAACTAATTGATGCAATGCTTTAATTGCTATCACGGCACCTTTGTCGGATACTAACCGGCCTACAAAGATGAAATCCTTATTACGCTGAATGCCTGAATAAATCTTAAAATGATTCACATTATATGAGTTCGCTATTATGGAGGCATGAGGGCAACACCGTGCGCGAACTGCCTCGCTAATCGCAATAACCTTCTTCGCACGACGTAACCACAAATGTTTCATCAGCTCTGAAATACTAAGCCGCTGGTTCATTCCAGCCAGCCACGTTTGTAATACAATGACTGAGGGACGCCTATATAGGAAAGCCGGCCACGAAAGTCTGAGGCACGGATTGTTTTCAAATACCACATTTGCCCATGAATGCTCATGGAAAAGTTGCCGCCTTGTTGGATTTCTTATGATCTCGAATGGAAACTTTTCTGTGCCATTCTCTTTCGTCCAGGTAACAAGGTGAACCTCATGCCCCGCCTCAACAAATGCTTTTGCCAAAACTTCCGAGAAAGTTTCAATCCCGCCGATATGAGGATGGAAGTAATGGGAGAGAAATAAAATCTTGAGTGACATGGTATAAATTTTCGGCGATTGACTGAAATTCTCAAGGCCTTGTCAATGAAGGAAGTCGTATACCGAGAATTGTATTCGGCTGAAGCACGTATTTAAATAAGCGGATCCATAGCACCCGCTGTGCATCCATAAGTAACCCCAACAGCGTACAGGCAAGCAGCACAGAGGTTAAACCCAGCCACATCTGTTGCACATTATACAATTGATAATTGCACAATGTCCTATAAACAATCAGTAATGGAAAGTGGAGTACATAGATTGGAAAGGTCAGGTCCGCGATTTTCCGAAACCTTAAAACAGCATTACTGTCCGCAGCATTCTTTCTTTCATTAGGGAGGAGCCAAAGTGATAAACCAATGAAAAATCCGGTTATCCAATCGGTAAAAAACTGGTTGCTATAATAAAATGGACTACTACCTACGTGATAAGGGATAGCCCTTAAATAAATCACTATCAGGGAAGCCACAATTAATGAAAGTAAAACAAGGCACCAGGAAAAAGATTTCTTCAATGAAGGTTTCGGTAAAATATAAACAAAGCATCCGGTTAACCAGATAGGCATCATCAAGAGGATCTTCGGCCCTGCAATTAAGCATGCAATCAAGGGCAGGATAATCCTCCAGCTCCTGTTCATGTAAACTGCTAATCCAAATATCATATAGTACCAGAATTCATAGCTGAGCGACCAAAGGGGCCCATTAATTGGTGGTGCCGCTGAAAAGAACCATAGCTCATTAAGAAAAAAACTAGCAAGAATATAGCGAGGTAAGGAATTCCCTCTGCTATATAAGTCAATTAAATCTGAACTAAACCGTATAACAACTAACTGCGCGATCGCGGTAATAACAAGTGCAGGTATAACTACCGAACACAAACGGCTTACCCTCGCCTGTATATACTGAACGCCACCCCTGTTATTACTTATAGTTGTGTGTGTAATTACAAATCCCGAGAGCACGAAGAATACCACAACCGCCGCATGACCACCATTGTTGACTTGCTGAGAGGTTGAAAGATGCGTAGGGAACCATTGATCATAGGCGTGGTGAAACAGGACTACCAACGCGGCTCCTAATCGCAAGATGTCCAGATATACACTGGAAAAGCCTTTCATGATTCTGGGTGGTATCAACACAATTGAAGATTATATTAGAATATCCGAAAGAGTACCTGTCAATTGATTTGACACTTCAGGTAATCGTGACTTACTGGAGAATGTCTTTATTAGGAGGTATTGCTCAAACTGACCTTTCTGGTATTCAATGATACCTGGCGAAACATCGGTTTGCTGGTAGCCCTTTGACTTCCACGATTCTCGTATGCAAATCACCGGTAGGCCATGCTCTAACATTGCCGCAACGGATCCACTTTTTTGAAGCAAGGCAACGGGTGTTGTGGTAATGCCCATAGATGAATTGAACAATATCTGTGAAATATATTCTGCGGGTTGTTCACCCATTATGTCCAC
>DAINQQ010000103.1:0-18749 GCA_036742645.1 Flavitalea sp. | reverse complement strand
CAACACGATCCAACTGTATTTTCCCTCATTTTTTTGCGCAGTTTTCTGATTGCTTCAGTCAGCAGAATTTATAATACTTGCCAGGGACTTATGATAAACAAACTATTCCTACGATTATTGGTATCCGTAATAAGCCTATACTGGATCTTCTTATTTCTTTCGTTCATTCCTTATAATCAGAACGGTGAACTTAAACAGCGGGAAATTACAATAGCCGCAAAGTTCCACTCAGATGATCGCGACGACACGGATCATAGCCGCCTTCTTTTATGATCATGGTGGGTAAATCAGTGTACTAGTTTTAAACTGGGTTAGTAATGTCATAGTGTGTCAATTCAATTGTGGATCGATCGGGAAATTGGTCATCATCTCATAATCGCCGCCGAGGTGCCTTAATGCGTCTTTCCAAATCTCATCGGCTTTCTTATGAAATACAAGTTTGCGTGTGGCTTCGGCAGTAAGCCATGATTTTTCTTTGAGTTCGTCAACCAGCTGACCGGTTCCCCAGCCAGAATAACCGATATAGAACCGGATCTTATTCGTGTCTATCTCGCCTTCTTTAATAAGATGAAGTGCTGTTTCAAATTCGCCTCCCCAGTAAATGCCATTCAAAACTTCGTAACTGCCAGGTATCTTATCAGGATACTGGTGTAAAAAATGAATTGTATCCATTTGTACAGGACCTCCATAAAACACCGGAATTTTCAAGTCCTCAGCGTTGTTCATCAATTCATCCAAAGTATGTTTATAAGCCCGGTTGATTACGAAGCCAAAGCTCCCTTCTTCCTGGTGATCGCAAAGAAATACGACCGTACGCATGAAGTTTGGATCCTTCAAAAAAGGTTCGGCAATAAGTAAAACACCGGGACCAGGCTCTATCATATTTCTAAATTAATACATAAATCATTCCGCCAAAGTGAATTATTTAAAATAAGACATCTTTTAAGATTCACCTTTAAACAGGAATGCAAGTTTGTAAATCTTAGTTAAATCAAAACCTCTTACATTCGTACTGCATGAGTTGCTGATCTGTTTATTAAATTTGCCAACTATTTCTGACATTGTAGCACGGTATTGAAAGAGGCAAACACACTCAATATCTAAACATTTAGCCCCAGGTGAAAAAAGTATTCCCCATCATTATTGTGTTAATCAGTTTATCACTGATAGGTACTATCTACATACAGTATAGCTGGATACGCACGATGCTGGTGAATAAGCACGATGAAATACAATTCAAATTATTAAGAACACTGGAGGAAGTCAGCAAGGAGCTTATCGAACAAAAGGGAACGCTTCCCAGCCTTAAAAATTATCGCACTAAACCCGGCTTTAGCTTGCCTTCCGATCAATTCCAACTGGAGTTGATGAAGCCTGCGACTATCACACAAAAATTTACTGAGTTCGAGATTCAGGAAAAGATAGTAAATACTTTACGCCGACAAGGATTAAAAGACATTAAATTTGAATTTGCAATAACCGGGGATATCTCTGCTCCGTCCGCTGATTTTGAAATCAAATCACCGCTTTTCTTGCAACAGTTGGAAGATACCGTAAGCAATCTGCAATTGCAAATTCCGCTGCAACCTCAAAGCGGAAGTGATTTTGAAAACCTGATGCCTGTTCAAATCATGATGCTAATAATACCCGACATAAAAAAGCTCGTGCTGGAACAAATGCGTTGGATGATTATCGGTGCAATATTCTTTACGCTTATGATCATAAGCGCTTTTTATATAACTGTAAGTGCGTTACTTCGTCAAAAAAAGCTCAGCGAGATCAAGAACGATTTTATCAATAACATGACACATGAGCTGAAGACTCCACTTGCAACAATATCGCTGGCTATTGATGCATTGAAAAATGAAAAAGTGATTCAGGACAGATCAAAGATGGATTATTTCAACGGCATCATTAAAGAGGAAAATAAGAGGATGAACAAGCATGTGGAGACTATCCTGCAGGCAGCTGTGATGGACAGACAAGAGATACAGTTAACCAAACAACCACTCCAGGTAAACAGTTTGATCAATGAAATATTGAGCAACTATGCGTTGCAGTTACACGAAAAAAATGGCGTAGTGGAATTGCAATTGAATGCCAAGCGTGATTTAATTAATGCCGATCCTGTTCATTTTCGCAACCTGATTTCTAACCTAATTGACAATGCGGTCAAGTATTCAAAAGGAAACTTGTTACTGAAGATAAATACGAGCAATACAAATCGAAACCTTATCATACGTTTCGAAGACAACGGCATAGGCATGAGTAAAGAAACTGTTCGCAGGATATTCGAAAAGTTTTATCGTGCCCATACTGGAAATATCCATAACGTCAAAGGATTCGGTCTTGGCCTTAGTTATGTTAAAACAATTATTGATGCCCATAACGGGAAGATCAAAGTCGACAGCACTCTTGGTCGCGGATCTACATTTACAATTGAGGTCCCTCTTTTAAAGGAAAGAATCGTTCCTGAACAGCAGGCAGCCGTCTCCATAACTTAGGAACCTGAAGTCATTTCTCAACGCATAATCATACACTTTACGCCAGTCTTCTCCCACGAATGCAGCGACCAGTAAAAGCAACGTAGACTTCGGCTGATGAAAATTCGTCACCAACGCCTTGGTTAACTTCATTTCATATCCCGGGGCAATCAGGATTTGCGTTTTTGTTATTATTCGCGACAGGTTATTGTTCATCATCCATTGCAACAGCGCATTAATTGCTTCAGAAGAATTTATATTTTCGGTTGCAAGTTCATAAGGATCCCATTGGTGTATCATCAACTCGTGAGGAGAATTATTCTTTGTAACAAGAATTTTTACACCCATCCAATACAGGCTTTCTATGGTACGCAAAGACGTTGTACCAACGGCGGTAATAAAGTTGTTTGTATACTTTGCTATTTTCTCGATGGTCGAAATGTTCACATCAATGAACTCCGCATGCATTTCATGCTGTTCCATGGTACCTGTCTTTACAGGTTTAAAAGTTCCTGCACCCACATGAAGGGTTATATTTTCTACGTCAACTTTTCGCTGAAGTTTCTCCAGCACAGTTTTTGTGAAATGGAGGCCGGCTGTAGGAGCCGCCACCGATCCTTGTGAATACGCATAAACGGTTTGGTATCTTTCCTCATCCGTAATATCCGCATTTCGTTTTAAATAAGGAGGTAGGGGGATGGCGCCTGCAAAATGAAGAATCTCTGCAAATGAAAATGAGGAAGGAGTCCAGGAAATTTTTACAGCGAAGCTGTCATTTACCTTGCGCAGAAATTTTGCTTCAACTATAATTTCAGTCTCTGCCGGCCTTATTCTTTTTTGGAGGATCTGTCCATGCTTCCATTTAGAAGCGCCTCCAATCAAGCAAAGCCATTCAACACTGTTTGTTTGCGACATCGCAGTCGTAATATCATCATATTGAGGGCCGGGTTCAAGACAAAAAATTTCTATTAGTGCCCCCGTTGACTTTTGGAATAAAAGCCTTGCCTCGATTACTCTGGTATTATTCAGGATCAGCAAAGAATCCGCCGGCAGATATTGTTGAATATTTTTATAGGTGCTTTCTTCGACTCTTTTATTTCGATACACAAGTAATTTCGAGGAATCTCTTTCCGTAAGTGGATATTTCGCTATTTTTTCCTCTGGCAGATTGTATATAAAATCATCAATTGAAAGATGTTTCGGATGCATAAGAATGCCGCGAACTGCTGCAATTAAGAGGATGATAAAATAGGGTTTACCGTTTCGATCTGGGCACTACCAATTTTAACCCGCTCCAGATTTCGCTGACCGCACAAACTTTAACATCAACCAGGTGATTGGCCAGGGCAAAATTACGAATCGTGTCTTCTGTGATGTCAGTTGGAATGCCGGCCGCCTTTTTATACCAGCTGACCCAGATAACCATTGAAGGATTTGTTTTATACAATGGCGAAAGTTTTCTCATTTCGCTCTCAAACATCTTATTGGAGGTTACAAACAGGTGGACGAGATCTATCGCGTCGCCTTTCTTTGCAAGTAACTTTTTTACATCCTTCTCAAGCAAATCGAAATAGTCCTCGGGAGCGTTAATCAGTAAGATTTTTGAAGTATCTAATATCCCTAGTTTCTTTATCAGGGGAGTTCCTGAATATCCACTTGCCATAAAAACGAGATTAATGTTTTGTACTATCCAATCCTTCAAGGCTCATTCACATAAAATGCACATCAATTCACACCCTATTCACATGCATTAAGCGCAGTCCGTGCGTTTAATTCCATGAAGTCCTTATCCCAACTCATGCTAAGCAAAATTATATATGTGGATAAAATAAAATTTTCCTCTTTTGGTCAGGAAGTGGGAAAAAGTGTTATTTTGTGTAAGTTTATTCAAAATGAGACGCAATTCCCTGTAAATGATTGTTTTCCTCGGTGAATATGAAGTCACTTTTGACGCAAAAGGCCGCTTTCTTCTCCCGGTTGGTATCAAAAAGCAACTGCCGGAAGAAGCTGGCGACAAGTTTGTCATTGCACGTGGGTTTGAAAAATGTTTGACTTTATATCCAAAAAAAAACTGGGAACCAATCATGGCCGAGCTGATCAAAGTTAATGATTACAAGGCCGAAAACCGGGAGTTCCTTCGATATTTTACAATGGGGGCGGCAGAGACGGAGCTTGATTCAGCTGGCAGATTATTGGTGCCCCCAAATTTGAAGGGTTACGCAGGTCTGGAAAAAGAGGTTGTGTTAGTATCAGTTATCAACAAGATAGAAATCTGGGATAAAAGTAAGTACCAACAGTTCTTTGACTCTTTTTCACTGGAAAAGTACAGCGACCTGGCAGAAAAGGTGATGGGCGGACGTAACTTGACTCAAATGTAGGTTATGGACCAACCAGCATATCATGTACCGGTGTTGTTGGAGGAAGTTATTGCCGGTTTAAATTTAGATCCTGAAGGGGTATATGTCGATTGTACATTTGGTGGTGGCGGTCATTCAAAGGAAATCTTAAACCATCTAAATGACAGGGGAAGATTATTTGCATTCGATCAGGATGCCGATGCAAGACAAAATCTGCCAGACGATTCCCGGGCGGTATTCATCCCTCATAACTTCAGGCATTTACAACGGTTTCTCCGCTTGCATAAGTCCACTTTAGTGGATGGCATAATGGCTGACCTCGGTGTAAGCAGCCATCAGTTTGACGAAGCTGCTCGTGGATTTTCGACCCGCTTTGATGGTGACCTTGATATGCGAATGGACAAAAGACAGGCAACTACCGCTTCTGACGTTGTGAGCACATACTCTGAGCAAAAACTACATAAGTTGTTTGAGCAGTACGGAGAAGTGACAAACGCGAAAACACTTGCACGGATAATCGTTCAAATCCGGGAAACGGTATCACTTAAGACCATCGCTAATTTCAGGAATGCTTTACAATCCATTGTGAAAGGAAATCCTAACAAGTACTTTGCCCAGGTATTTCAGGCGTTGCGCATCGAAGTGAATGATGAATTAGGCGCGTTGAGGGAGATGCTGCAACAGGTACCGCCATCATTGAAGCCTGGTGGCCGCATAGCGATCATCACGTTTCACTCACTCGAAGACAGGATAGTAAAGAATTTCTTTAAGAAAGGAAACTTTCACGATGATGAAGATGCTGCAGATATATTCGGGCAAAATACCCCACTCCCACCATTAAAAATTATCACAAAAAAACCGATCGTTCCATCAGAAGAGGAACAAAAACGAAATCCAAGGTCTCGAAGTGCGAAGTTGAGAGTGGCTGAGAAAAGGTGAGTGTTGATAAGAATGCTTGTTAGTTATCTAACTCTTTGCATTAGCCGTACTTTAAGGAAGCACGTTCAATATAAATACAAGTGGCTGGATGGTGAGCAGCTGTTCAGCCGCTATAACTGGTTAACATGAGAGACGAAAACTCTTTTAGAGAAAATAAGATCGACTGGAAGAGGTTGCTGAATTATCAGTGGATCGTTCGCAATATTTCTTTTTTTCTATTTCTGGCAGTACTGGCAGTCATTTACATCTATAACGGCCATTATGCAGATAAGACAGCGCGTAATATCAACCGGGTAAGTAAAGAGTTAAAGGAATTGCAGTATGAGTATAAAACCCTGAAGAGCGAGGTGATGTTTCGCAGTAAGCAAAGTGAATTAGCCAAAGCAGTTGAACCATTTGGGTTGAAAGAGCTGCTTGTTCCGCCAATGCAGTTGAAACAGATAACGGTCGACAGTCGACCGACGAAGGTGGAGGATCAAAAATAATTTCTGTTAGGTAAACGAATCGAATACTTGGAAGTTAAACGCGACATATTATGGAGAGTGTACCTATGCTTTTTATGCATAGTGGCTTTTAGCCTTATCATTATTGGCCGGGTGATCTATATTCAGAACGCCGAAGGCCAATACTGGATCGCGCAAGCTAGAGAACAACAGCAGCGAGTTGTGCCGATCGAGGCAGACAGGGGAACGATTTACAGCGAGGATGGAAGCATGTTAAGCACTTCAATTCCGTTCTTTGACATCTACATCGATTTTGGCGCGGATGGCCTGAGAGAAAAAAATGGAAAACGCTTTAAGGATCATGTAGATTCCTTAGCCATCAGATTGTCGGGCTTCTTTAAAGATCAAAGCGGCGCTGATTACAAAAGGCAGTTGCAGGCTGGATACAGAAAGAAGAACAGGTATTTTCTATTGAAGAAAAATATTTCATTCGATCAGTATAAAGTTCTTCGCACATTCCCACTAATACGCCAGGGGCGCAACAAAAGCGGATTTATTGCCGAAGTAAAGAGTAAGCGGCTCAATCCATTTGGTCTGCTTGCAAACCGTACTATCGGTTTATCCCGCGAATTCATTGATAGTGACGGAAAAGTAAAGAACACAAACGTTGGCCTCGAAAAAACTTATGAAAATTTATTAAAGGGTGAAAGCGGTAGCCGCCTGGTTCGTTACCTGGCCGGCGGAATCTATGTGCCGGTAGAGGGGTATGAAATTGAACCCGAAAATGGAAGCGATATCATTAGCACCATCGACGTCAATATACAGGACATAGCAGAGAACGCGTTGCTTAAGATGATGAATGAAAATGAATGTGCTTTTGGAACGTGCATTGTGATGGAAATAAAAACCGGGAAGATCAAAGCGATTGCTAACCTCGGAAGACGCGCGAACGGCACTTACTGGGAAGATCTCAACTATGCTATACGCGCATCTGAACCAGGTTCTACATTCAAGTTAGCAACTATGTTGGCCTTGCTTGAGGACAAACATGTAACTCTGACGGATCGTGTGAATCTTGAAGGTGGTAAGTGGCATGTGAATCGCCGGACGGTGTATGATAGCGAACATCATGGATTGCAGGAAGTAACAGTGAAGGAAGCCTTCGAGCACAGTTCTAACGTTGGAATGGCTAAGCTGACGATGAATTATTACGCAAATAATCCGTTGCAGTTCATCAATCACTTAAAAAAATTAAACTTTCATCAATTATCTGGCCTCGGTCTTCTTGGTGAAACGTCTCCAATCATTAAAACGCCAAAGTCTAAAACGTGGAGCGCTACATCCCTGCCGTGGATGAGTTTTGGATATGAAGTTTTGGTTAGCCCATTACAAACCCTGATGCTTTACAACGCGGTAGCAAACGAAGGGAAAATGCTCCAGCCTTACCTCGTAAGTGCAATTCAAAAAAATGGACTTGTAGTACAAAAAAAGGAGCCGCAAATTTTAGAACAGGAAATCTGCAGTGAAAAAACTTTGAAACAACTGCAGGAATGTTTGTTTGGCGTATGCAATGAAGAAGGCGGAACAGGGTTCAACCTCTTTAAGGGTGCGCCATATAAGGTTGCAGGTAAAACAGGCACTGCACTTGTGGCCAACGGAAACAGAGGTTATGCTGATCATATTTACCAGTCTTCGTTTGCAGGATATTTTCCCGCTGACAATCCCCAATATTCATGCATTGTCGTTATCAAGAATAAACCGTTCGCAAGAAAATTTTACGGCGCTTTAGTAGCCGGTCCTGTGTTTAAAGAAGTTGCTGATAAGTTATATGCAATGAATGCTGACAAGAATAGTCATTCATCGTATGCATTGGAAAAGGACAGTTCTGCTTATTACTACGCAGGTGCAACTGATGATTTGAAAACGGTAATGGGAGAACTGAATATCACTTATAAGGATTCAGTAAATGAAAACGATTGGAGCAGGTTGTATGCAGTGAACTTCAACCCGGTACTGAATGTCCAAAGCGTAGCCAAAAGCTTAATGCCAGATGTGAAAGGAATGGGACTAAAAGACGCTCTCTTTTTGCTGGAAAAATTGAATGCAAAAGTGATCATTAAAGGACGGGGGAAAGTGAAATCGCAGAGCAGCAATCCGGGCGCAGAATTGGCAAAAAATCAGGTAGTGACCATTGAGTTAAAATAAAAGAGTGCGAGGTTTTTCATGGCTGTATTGCAAGACATACTGTACAAAGTAAGCATTCGATCTGTTCAGGGTTCCACCCAGGTCAGAGTGGATGACCTGCAGCTTGATTCGCGTAAGGTGAAAAAAGGATCAGCCTTCATTGCAATCAGAGGCGGGAGCTCAGATGGTCATGCTTTTATAGAAACGGCTATCGAACACGGAGCATCGGCCGTTATCTGTGAAACGTTACCAGCAGACCGAAACGAGAACGTAACCTATGTACAGGTAGAAGATACTGCAGCTGCTGCCGGGTATATGGCAAACAATTTTTTTGGTCAGCCCTCTGCCAGGGTGAAACTTGTTGGTGTTACAGGTACGAATGGAAAAACAACCATCGCAACCCTGTTATTTAAATTATTTACTGCGTTGGATTACACATGTGGTTTGATCAGCACCGTCCAAAACCAGATTGCTGACAGAGTAATTCCCGCGACACATACTACTCCTGATGCAGTCAGCCTGAACGCTTTGCTGAAGCAGATGGCGGATGAAGGCTGTAGTCATGTATTCATGGAAACCAGCTCACATGCAATCCACCAACACCGAATTACAGGTCTGCAATATTCGGGTGCAGTGTTCAGCAATATCACACATGATCATCTTGACTATCATAAAACATTCGATGAATATATCAGGGTTAAGAAATTATTCTTCGACGGGTTGCCATCCTCTGCATTCGCTCTTTCAAATGCGGATGATAAACGAGGGAATGTGATGTTGCAAAACACGAATGCGAGAAAATACCTGTACAGCCTGAAAACAATGGCTGATTTCAAGGGAAAGATCCTGGAAAATACATTGTCCGGTTTATTGATGACCATTAACGAGCAGGAAGTCCATTTTCGTCTTATTGGTGAATTCAATGCTTATAATTTGTTGGCTGTCTACGGTACAGCCATTTGCCTCGGTGGAAATAAACAAGATGTACTGGTGACGCTAAGTGAAATGACAGGCGCTGAAGGGAGATTTGATTACATGATATCGGCAACGGAAAAAGTAATTGGTATTGTAGATTATGCACACACTCCTGATGCGCTTGTAAATGTGTTGGCAACTATCCAAAAGCTAAGAAAAGGACACGAACAAATAATAACGGTTGTGGGTTGTGGTGGTGATAGGGACAAAACGAAGCGACCGGTTATGGCAGAAGCAGCCTGTGAGTATAGTACGCGGGTGATTTTTACTTCCGATAATCCTCGCAGCGAAGACCCTGTCCAGATTCTGGCAGACATGGAAGCTGGGCTGAATTCAGCCGCACGAAAAAAAGCAATTTCAATTGCAGACCGGAAGGAAGCAATTAAAACAGCAGTCAGTCTCGCGAAGTCAGAGGACATTGTTTTAGTGGCTGGTAAAGGACATGAGAAATACCAGGAAATAAAAGGAGTAAAGAACCCCTTTGATGATAAAGCAGTTTTGAAGGAGATGTTTGCACTGTTGGGAAAGTAGTTAGCTAATGTGCTAATTAGCTGATGTGATGATGTGATGCTGTGATGATGTGATGATGTGATGATGCAAATACAGAAAGAATGAAAATTATGAAAAATGATTCAATAATGAAGACGCTAACTACAAACCACAAACCACAAACCTAAAACCCTCATGCTTTATCATTTAATTGATTGGTTGAAAAGTATGGGATGGAAATTTCCTGGCGATGCGTTGTTCCAGTTCATAACATCACGTGTGTTGCTGGCAGTCATCCTTTCCCTGGTAATTTCTGCTCTGTTCGGAAAGAAACTGATCAATTATTTGCTTAAGAAACAAGTCGGAGAAAGTGTTCGTGATCTGGGGCTTGCAGGGGAGCAGCAAAAGAAGGGCACACCGACGATGGGTGGAATTATTATCATTCTTGCTATTCTCATCCCAACATTATTGCTTGCAGACCTTAATAAGACCTATATACGGCTGATGATCTTCGCCACCGTGTGGATGGGTATTATCGGTTTTATAGATGATTACCTGAAATTACGCGCAAAGAAAATCGCACAACAGCAAGGAGTGCCTTATAAAAAAGGTGATAAGGATGGATTGGCAGGATGGTTTAAGATCCTCGGACAGGTTGTACTTGGATTTGTTGTAGGCGCAACATTATTGTTTAGTAACAACACCAAAGCATGGCGCGAATATGTTGGAAATCCTAAAGATGCTCCGGCCGATACAATCGCACGAGAGTGGAATGGAAGACAAAAAATATTTGTTGTTGCTGATAACCCGATTACTACAATTCCTTTCGTGAAAGGGCATGAGTTCAATTATTCCAAACTATTACCGGGGTTCGCCAGGGGTGCAACCTGGATACTGTACATAGTCATCGTGATTTTCATTATTACGGCGGTGTCTAACGGAGCAAATATTACTGATGGCCTGGATGGACTGGCAACAGGCACCAGCGCACTCATTGGAGTTTGTCTTGGCATTTTTGCTTACGCAAGTGGTAACCTCCGATTCGCCGAGTATCTCAATATCATGTATATCCCCAATCTTGGAGAGTTATCAATCTTTATCGGCGCAATGATTGGCGCCTGCGTCGGGTTTCTTTGGTACAATACTTATCCGGCACAGGTATTCATGGGTGATACGGGAAGCTTAACACTTGGAGGCATTATCGCTGCATTGGCCATCATTGTAAGAAAGGAATTGTTGATACCCATCTTCTGTGGAGTGTTTCTTGTCGAAACACTGAGTGTGACGATCCAGGTGGCTTACTTCAAATACACAAAGAAGAAATATGGTGAGGGTAGAAGAATTTTTCTCATGAGTCCATTACATCATCATTATCAGAAGTTGGGATATCATGAAAGCAAAATAGTAACAAGATTCTGGATAGTAACGATCATGTGCGTCGTGTTCTCAATTGTGACCTTAAAGATCCGGTAATGGGACGTGATAAACTTAGTACATGAAAAACCTCTCTGAAATCCATTAGGCCCTGTAGTAAAAGATAATGGCGAAGTGAAAAGTTCAAGCTATCGAAAAACCCCCTTAATCCACCTGTGAATTGAATGATGCTATAGAATGAGCAAAAGATTTGTCATACTCGGTGCTGGAGAAAGCGGAATCGGTGCAGCAATACTCGCAAGTCGGAAAGGCTACGATGTATTTGTTTCGGACGGCGGATTTATCAAAGAGAATTATAATAAGGAATTGCAGGAGCATGGAATTGCATTTGAGGGTGGACAACATACAGAAGAAAAGATTTTGAATGCACAGGAAATCATGAAAAGCCCTGGAATACCTGAGAAGAATGAAATCGTGAAAAAAATTAGAAAAAAGGGTATACCGGTAATCAGT
Source organism: Flavitalea sp. (assembly GCA_036742645.1). Taxonomy (GTDB): domain Bacteria; phylum Bacteroidota; class Bacteroidia; order Chitinophagales; family Chitinophagaceae; genus Flavitalea. The sequence goes on along the minus strand of DAINQQ010000103.1, from coordinate 6,992 downwards.
GAAATCGAATTGGCTTACAGATTTAAGGATAAGAGCAAAATTATTGGTATCACCGGAAGTAATGGAAAAACGACCACCACTGCATTGATGTATCATATATGTAATCAAAGCAATCTCGATTGTGCAATGGTTGGAAATATAGGCTATTCGTTTGCCCGGCAGGTGGCCGAAAAACCGAAGGAATGGTATGTGGCTGAGATCAGCAGTTTTCAGTTGGATGATATCGAAACTTTCAGGCCGGATATAGCGATACTCACAAATATCACAGAGGATCATTTAGACAGGTATGAATACAATTTCGAGAATTATATCAATAGCAAGTTCAGGATAACATTGAATCAGACAGGCGATGACTATTTTATTTATTGTGAAGATGACCCGGTGACCATGCAATACATCCACCAGTACACCATTCACTCTAACCCATTACCATTCACTATGAACAGAGAATTACTTCGCGGAGCTTTTATCAGGGAGGGACAAATGAACATAACGAAAGGAGACGAAAAAATGCAGATGAGTATCTACGATTTTGCACTTAAGGGAAAACATAACCAGTACAACACCATGGCAGCTGGCATTGCAGCATTTACCATTGGCATTCGAAAAGAAAAAATCCGTGAAGCGATCCAGTCTTTCGAGGCTCTCGAGCACCGGATGGAGCATGTGAATACAATCAGGGGAGTTGAATTTATTAACGACAGCAAGGCGACAAATGTGAATAGTACCTGGTATGCACTTGAGAGTATGGAAAAGCCAACCATACTGATACTTGGTGGAATTGATAAAGGGAACGATTATTCGCTGATACGTGATTTGGTAAAGGAAAAAGTGAAGGCCATTGTTTGCCTTGGTGCCGACAACAGGAAAATCCATGAAGCATTTAAGAATGACGTCGCACTAATGATTAACACTGCCAGTGCAGAAGAAGCTGTGAAATCGGCCTTTCATTTCGCAAACAAGGGTGATGTGGTGTTACTAAGTCCGGCCTGCGCCAGCTTTGACCTTTTCAAGAATTATGAAGACAGAGGCGAGCAGTTTAAGAAAGCGGTGAGGGATCTGTGAACTCAACTTGGAAATTTGCAGTCTTCAGTTGGCAGTTTAAATATGGGAACATTTAAGATTTAATAGTTTATAAGAAAAGTTTTGCCCTGGCCATGGAAATATATGAGTTGGTAAAAAAGTTGCGAAAGAGGAAAAATATTCTTTGATAGATCAGATAGATAGAAGTTCCCGATCAGTCTGTGTTTGTATTGCAGAGGGTTACAGAAAGAGTAGTATGCAGAGCATTTTGTAGTAAGAATTATCAATGCAGATATGGAAAACTGCGAAACCCAAACATGGCTCGAATTCAGTAACGCATGTAAATATATAGATGAACAAAAATTCACGGATTTAAATGAAAAAAGCGAAGAAGTTGGAAAATTGTTGCAGCATATGATAATAAACCCTGGCAAATACGGCGTCGCTGTATAACTGCCAACTGCAAACTGCCAACTGCAAACTGCATCATGGATCAACATATATTAAATAAAACAAAAGGCGATAAGGTCATCTGGGCCACTGTGATATTGCTTGCATTGGTTTCAATGCTTGTAGTTTATAGTTCTACAGGATTGCTTGCTTATAGGTATAACAAAGGCAATACCGAAATATACCTCTTTAAGCAGGTAATGTTTATCACGCTTGGAACTATGATCATCTACTTTGCTCACCGTGTGAACTATACGATTTATTCAAGGGTCGCTAAAATTCTTTTCCTGATTGCAATTCCCTTGTTGATCTATACACTGTTTTTTGGAGTGAGATTAAATGAAGGAAGCCGCTGGATCCGTCTTCCAATCATCAATCTTACTTTTCAAACTTCTGATCTTGCTAAACTCGCCTTGTTCATGTATCTCGGGAGATTACTGAGCAGAAAACAACACCATATTAAAGATTTGAAAAAAGGTTTTCTTCCGATCATTATCCCTGTCGCTATTATCTGCATGCTGATTGCCCCGGCTAATCTGTCGACCGCTTTGCTGATTGGTGCTACAAGTTTGCTACTGATGTTTATCGGTAGGGTGAGCTTAAAACATATCGGTGCAACGATAGGGATAGCGGCCGTACCCGTGATCCTCTTGATTTTTATTTCAATGATCTATTACGACAAAGAGGAAAATAAAATGAAAGACCTGCCTGCAGTTCTTGAAGCAGGTCGTATGCCAACCTGGATCAAGCGAGTACAAAATTTTGTGTACGAGAATAAGGAGGCTGACAAGGAAGAGAATTACCAGATTAACCAATCGAAAATAGCGATCGCAAAAGGAGGTTTGTTAGGATTAGGGCCTGGTAACAGTGAACAGCGAAACTTTTTACCACATCCTTACTCCGATTTCATTTATGCGATAATTATCGAGGAGTACGGACTAACGGGCGGGGCTATAATCATTTTTATTTACCTGGTGTTTCTGTTCAGGAGTATTCAGCTATTCAGGAAGTGTCCGTATGCATTCGGCGCTTTTTTGGCACTTGGACTGAGCTTTACATTGGTGATACAGGCATTAATTAATATGGCTGTGAATGTGAATTTATTTCCTGTTACAGGGGTTACGCTTCCATTAATCAGTATGGGTGGAAGCTCCTTCCTGTTCACCTGTTTGTCTATCGGGATTATCCTGAGTGTTGCCAGGAATGTGGAGCAATTGGAAGCACCTTCAAAACCAATTCCGGTTGAAGCGGAAGACGAAGAAGATTAATCAAGAGAGGATGGCCGAAGAAAATAAACATATTGATTCGAAGATTTCTCCCTGCACTGGAGCAGTGAGCGGGCGTCGCGTAATTATCGCGGGAGGCGGAACGGGAGGTCATATATTTCCTGCGATAGCCATTGCGAATGCGTTGATAAGAAATGCGCCCGACCTCGAAGTGTTATTTGTTGGCGCAAAAGGAAAGATGGAAATGGAAAAAGTGCCGCAAGCCGGCTTTAATATTAGAGGAATCGATATCGAGGGTTTTAACAGGAGTTCTTTGATAAAAAATATCTGGTTGCCTTTCAAAATCATAAAAAGCATATTCCAGGTAAGGAAAATTGTCAGATCATTCAAGCCAGATGCCGTGATTGGTGTTGGGGGCTACTCAAGCTTTCCGGTGTTACGATTCGCTCAGGTTAAGGGCATCCCGACATTCATTCATGAGGCTAACTCGTTTGCTGGCAAGACAAATATTCTGTTGGCGAGAAAAGCGAGTAAAGTATTTGTAGCGACCGACGGTATGGAGAAATTTTTTCCATCGCAAAGGATCATGATTACAGGAAATCCGGTGCGTGCAGCCCTCCTTAAACCCGTGAATCGTGACGAGAGTATTGCTCACTTTGGATTAAACCCAGATAAAAGAACGGTACTCGCATCTGGAGGCAGCCTGGGGGCAAAAGGAATCAACGAAGCCATTGAATCGGGTATTAATGAATTTGAAAAAAATGACGTGCAGTTGATTTGGCAAACGGGAAAACCTTTCGCGGAAAAAGCAAAGGCGGTAACAGTAGGCAGGAAGAATATCTGGACAAACGATTTTATTACAAAGATGGAGTTTGCTTACGGTGCAGCGGATATTGTTATCTCGAGGGCCGGTGCGATGGCGATCGCTGAATTATGCGTGGTAAAAAAGCCGGTTGTATTTGTGCCATTCCCTTTTGCGGCAGAAAACCACCAGACGGTAAACGCACAAAATCTAGTCTTGAAAAATGCAGGCTTAATGATCAGGGATGATGAAGCGAAAGGAAAATTAGTAAGTACAGCAATCGATCTTATAAAAAATGAAAAAAGGCAAGAGGAGCTAAAAGCAAATATCGGAAAACTGGGCATAACCGACGCTGATGAAGTTGTAGCAAAGGAAATATTAGAAGTAATTAACAAACGAAAATGAAAACAGTGCATCAATTGACCATTTCACTATTGACCACTCACCACTCACATGATTGACCTTAACAACATACAGAAAATTTATTTTATCGGGATCGGGGGCATCGGTATGAGTGCCATCGCCAGGTATTTTAAATTTCAGGGGAAAGATGTGAGTGGCTATGACAAGACAGAAACCGCATTAACAAAGCAGTTAACCGAGGAAGAAATACCAGTGCATTATGAAGACAACGTGGAACTAGCTCCTAAGGATACGGAATTGGTAGTGTATACGCCAGCAGTTCCTAAAGATCATGCAGAGCTTGTATTCTATCAAAATAATCACTATCCCGTATTCAAGAGAAGCGACGTGCTGGGTATGATCACGAGTAGTTCATTTAATATATGTGTGGCCGGCACGCACGGGAAGACAACCGTATCGACTATGATCGCTCATGTGCTACGTCATAGTGATTTCGGATGTAATGCATTTCTGGGCGGAATCGCGGTGAATTATAACACTAATTTCTGGCGACACAAACGGAATGTATGTGTTGTGGAAGCAGATGAGTACGACCGTAGTTTTTTGAAATTAAATCCTAACGTGGCCGTGATCACATCGATGGATGCTGACCATCTTGACATATACGGAACGGAAGAGTCTATGCAAAATGCCTTCGTTGATTTTTCTAAAAAATTGAAAAGCGGCGGGTTATTATTGACGAGATCTGAGTTGCCGAAAGAAAAAGAGTTCAGCGCAGAAAACCATTTGACATATAGTTTGGAGAAGGAGTCTGCAGAGGTATTTTCCTCGAATATAAGAATATCGCAGGGCAGTTATGTATTTGATGTTCGGGTAAAAGAATGGCATCTGCAAAATCTTGTATTGAATATGGGTGGAAGATATAATGTGGAGAATGCACTTGTTGCGATCGCGGTAGCCCATCATCTCGGAATTGAAGATGAGAAGATTAGAGAAGCCATTAGTGCATTCAAGGGTGTGAAGAGAAGGTTCGAATACATTATAAAGCATCCAGCCTTCATATTCATAGATGATTACGCCCATCACCCGGAAGAATTACGTGCGTTGATAACTGGTGCAAAAAATTTATTTGCTGGAATGAAGTGTACACTGATATTTCAGCCCCATTTGTTTTCCAGAACAAAAGACTTTGCAGATGGCTTTGCGGAGACACTTGATTTGGCAGATGAGGTAGTCGTGCTACCAATTTACCCCGCGAGAGAACTGCCGATTGAAGGCGTCACCAGCGGACTGATTTTTTCGAAGATGTCGAACAACAATCGAAAACTCTTAGAGAAATCAGAGTTATTTAAATACATCAAAGAGGAATATGTGCCCAACGCTGATCGCAATTCAGGTAATGTGTTGGTTATGGCAGGTGCGGGCGATATTGACGCAATGGTACAACCTGTGAAAGATATTATTGAACTGACAAATTCAGGCTTGTGATTGGGATTTTCCACCCAGTCATTACTTGTACCCATCTGACGGTTTCTCACAGGGCCGTTAGGTGGGAAACAGGTGAGGCGCGAGTCGTGAGTAATGAGTAGTGGGTGCTGAGTGGTGAGTGGTGGATACAGGTAGCCCAGGCTGAATTCTGGCTTTTGAATTCTGGATTTACTTCAGATGCAAATCGAAACATGAAGGTTAATCAATATATAAAAAGGATATTCTTCATCTGTCTCTGGGTGATTGCAGGAGTAGGGGCAATGGCATTGCTGATCGCTGCCATCAGGATAAAGCGGGAAAAAGTGTGTAAGGGCTACGCAATACATATCTACACTGTGGAAAAAGGGAATGGTTTCCTGGAGAAAAAAAATGTTGAGACGTTGCTTACAAAGAATGGTAAAGAGGCTTTAACCGGGAAAACTACAAGGACAATCGAGCTACAGGACCTGGAAGCACGTCTTGAACGACATAAGTGGATAAAGGATGCTGAGCTTTTTTTCGATAACAACCAGGTACTCCAAGTGATGATAACTGAGCGCAAACCGGTCGCGAGGGTATTTACCGAAAGCGGTAACAGTTTTTATATTGACAGTAGCTGTGAGCGTTTGCCGTTGTCTGATAAGATGTCGGTCAGGCTCCCGGTATTTACAGGATTTCCATCAGACAAAGCGCTGCTTAAACCTGTTGATAAATCATTGCTAAAGGAAGTAAGGAATGTCAGTGACTATATTATAAAACATCCTTTCTGGATGGCGCAGATTTCACAAGTCGATATTACGGAGAAAAGAATGTTTGAAATGATTCCCACGATCGGTGGTCATGTTATAGAATTTGGCGACGGCAGTAACTGTGAACAGAAGTTCGACCGGTTATTTATTTTCTACAAGCAGGTGCTTAGCAAAACGGGTATGGAAAAGTATGCAAGGATAAATGTGAAGTACGAAAAGCAGGTAATCGGCGTAAGAAATACATACCTGAGTAAGATAGACTCAATAAAGTTTGTAAAAAATATTGAATACCTGGTTGCATCGTCAGCGAAAGCGGATTCCGTAAGAAAGGATTCGCCGGTATTAGCGCGAACTCAAAATTCAGAGTCCGGAATTCAGAAGGCGCGAGATGAAGGCGCGGATAGCAGGTTGAAACTGGTGAAGCAATGAAGATCTTTCAAATAAAGTTGTCGTTCTGCGGTACGAAGCATCTTGTGAGGATTTAAATATCAGGGGTGATTGTTTGAATGCCTTACAATGTTCTTCGTACCACAGAAAGGCAAAACAATGTTCTTGCAAAAGGCGCAACGGGGCAAAAGTTAGCAAACGGTTGGCTCTTTGCGTCCTAGCGCCTTTGCGAGAAATAAATTGTTGGGCAGAGAACGGGACGCCCGACCTATCGGACAGATGCAAGAGTGCTGAACACAATTACTATTCGCTGGTAACATAAAATAAGACAACAACAACTAAAAACAGATAATCATTATGAATCACGAACAACCCATTATCGTAGGGCTCGACATAGGCACCACAAAAATTGCTGCAATCGCCGGGCGAAAAAATGAGTTTGGTAAATTGGAGATCATTGGCTTTGGTCGCGCGAACTCAAACGGTGTAAAACACGGACAGGTACTCAACATTGATGAAACGATC